>CAVFPH010000070.1:0-9947 GCA_963624325.1 bacterium | reverse complement strand
GAAGCAGCTCAGCAGCCAAACAATCGCCCTGCTCCAGGAGGCTTTGCAGATCGATTCCGAAGAGGCAGCCGCGCACGGGGAAAAACGGGATTCCGCATAGGCAGCCGTGGCGGCACAAAATTTGTCGAAAAAAGATCAAAATATGCCTTTTGCACGGGAGTGATTTGTGCTATAATCGACCTGTTTGGGGTTTCAAAAGATTAGAGAAGCAGGGGGAACGGACATTTATGAAAGTCGGTTTTGATCATGACCGGTACACACGCATGCAGTCCGAGCATATTCGGGAGCGCATCGGCCAATTCGGCGGCAAGCTGTATTTGGAATTGGGCGGCAAGCTGTTTGACGATAACCACGCATCCCGCGTTTTGCCGGGATTCCGCCCGGACAGCAAAATATCCATGCTGCTGAAAATGCGCGACCAGGCTGAACTGGTGGTTGTGATCAACGCCGACGATATTGAAAAAAACAAGGTGCGCGGGGATCTGGGCATTACGTACGATGCGGATGTGCTGCGCCTGATTGACGCATTCCGCGGGGTGGGCATGTATGTGGGCAGCGTGGTGCTTTCCCGCTTTAATAGTCAGCCGCAGGCCATTGCATTCCAAAAACGGCTTGAATCCCTGGGCGTGCGGGTTTACCGTCATTACCCCATTGCGGGGTATCCCAACAACGTTGAACTGATCGTCAGCGATGCGGGATACGGCAAAAACGAGTACGTTGAAACCACCCGTCCCCTTGTTCTGGTTACGGCGCCCGGCCCCGGCAGCGGGAAAATGGCCGTCTGCCTGTCCCAGCTCTATCACGAAAACAAGCACGGCGTCAAGGCCGGGTATGCCAAGTTTGAAACCTTCCCGATCTGGAACCTGCCCCTGATGCATCCCGTCAATGTTGCCTATGAGGCTGCGACGGCCGATTTGAACGATGTCAACATGATTGACCCCTTCCATCTGGAGGCTTATGGGAAGACGACAGTCAATTACAACCGCGATATCGAGGTTTTTCCCGTTCTTCAGGCGATTTTTACGCATATCTGGGGATATTCTCCCTATAAATCGCCCACGGATATGGGCGTGAACATGGTGGGAAAGTGCATTACGGATGATGCGGTCTGCTGCGAAGCAGCCAAGCAGGAGATTATCCGCCGCCTGTATCATGCCCGCTGCCAGGAGCGCAAGGGTCACGGCAACGAGGCGGAGCTGGCAAAGCTGGAAATGCTGATGCAGCGCACCTGCCTGAGCGATGCCAACCGCCCGGTGATGGCCGCCGCAAGGCTGCGCGCCGAGCAGACGGGAGCCCCCGCCGCGGCAATTGCGCTGGATGACGGACGCATCGTAACGGGCAAAACATCCTCCCTTTTGGGGCCGTCAGCCGCAATGCTGATCAACGCCCTGAAGGTGCTTGGCGGCATCGATGACGAGGCGCTTTTGCTTCAGCCGCAGATTATCGAGCCCGTACAGGAACTCAAGTGCAAGTACCTGGGCAATCATAACCCGCGCCTTCATACGGATGAGGTGCTGGTGGCGCTGTCCGTCTCCGCGGCTGCCAGCAAAACGGCGGCGCTTGCCATGGAGCAGCTGCCCAAGCTGAAAGGCCTGGAAGCGCATACCACGGTGATCCTCTCCCCGGTTGACGAAAATGTCTTCCGCAGGCTGGGGGTAAACCTGACATCCGATCCGGTTTATCAGACACACAAGCTGTACCATAAATCATAACCGATTTAGGCGCCGGCAAATCGCCGCCCACCCAAAATGAAATTTCATTTTCTTGCTTTTCCGCGTTCAGCAATGCAGCCGTCACGCTGCCGACGCCCGAATCCCCGGGCGTCGTTTTTTGCCGTAAAACGAAACGCAGATGACGGAATGTGTCATAATCTGAAAAAAATATGTAGAAAATGTTTCAATCCACTTGAATGATTGAAATATTTGTTGTAATATAATATATGTGTGGCACTATGGTGCATTTGGCACATGGAAGGAATTGGTTTTGTTGGCAAAGCGTATTTTGCTTGTGGATGATGAGCCCCTGATTATCAAGGGATTGAAATATACACTGGAACAGGAAGGCTATGAGACCCTTGCCGCTTATGACGGCGAAGAGGCACTGGAGGTGTTTTCCTCCAACGCTGTCGATTTGGTGCTTCTGGATGTGATGCTGCCCAAGCTGGATGGTATTCAGGTGTGCCAGCGCATCCGTGAATCCAGCAATGTGCCCATCATTATGCTGACGGCCAAGGGCGAGGACATGGACAAAATACTCGGCCTGGAGTACGGTGCCGACGACTACATGACAAAGCCTTTCAACATCCTGGAGGTAAAGGCAAGGATCAAGACCATCCTGCGCCGCGCAAGCCAGCCCGCCCCTGCGGAAAAGAAAAAGATTATCCGCGTGCGGGATCTGGAAGTCAATGTTGTTAACCGTTCCGTAACGCTTGCCGGCAAGGAAGTGCGTCTGACGGCCAAGGAATTTGACCTGCTGCAGCTGTTCATCAACAACCGCGGCAAGGTTTTCAGCCGTGAAGCCATGCTGGAAACGGTCTGGAAATACGATTATATGGGCGATGCCCGCACGGTGGATGTGCATATTCGCCGTCTGCGCGAAAAGATTGAGCGCAATACTTCACAGCCGGAGTTCATTTTCACCAAGTGGGGAGTGGGCTACTATTTTACTGATAAGGACTGATAACAAAGTATTCAGCCTTCGCTGGCAGATCATCCTGGCTTTCTTGCTCATTGTGGGTCTGTCTTTTTCCGTTATGGCAAATTCGCTCACCAGTATGGTGGGCGAATATCTGTTTGAGCAGCGTATCCGCACGGACAGCGCCGGCATTGAAAGCCTGGCCTCCCGCATTGCGCAGCAGCTGGCCGACGGAGAAACGGAGGAACTGTATACGCAGCTTTCCGCATCCGGCGGCGAGCTTGGCGGAAGGCTGCTTGTTTTGGATAAATACGGCAAGGTGCAGGTGGATACCTACTCGGATTTGAACGGCACGCGGGTGGATTATCCCGAAGTAGCCAGCATATTGGTGCGCGGGGAAATGTCGGATTACGGGGTGCATGCCTTAAACAGCGACGGCGAGGCAGCCAAGAGCACGCCCTTTCTTTTTTCAAACGCGTCGGAATCCACGTGGGTAAGCTACTGCACGGCGGGCATTGTTCAGCAGGCGGATGTAATCGGCGTGCTTCTTTTGGCCTCCCCCGTGCAGACCATGATGGAAAACCTCTACGAACTGCGCGACCAGATGGTGCTTCTGTTTCTGGTTGTGGCCGGCTTTGCGATTGTTTTCAGCCTGATTTTTTCGCAGATTATCACAAAACCGATTACGGCCCTGACAAAGGGTATCCAGACCATGGCGCGCGGTGATTTTTCCACCCGTGTCAAGGTACGCGGCTCGGGCGAAATGCGCCGCCTGGCGCGCACCTTCAACAGCATGAGCGAAAAGATCGAATCCCTTGACCAGGCGCGCAACCAGTTTGTATCCAATGCCAGCCATGAGCTGAAAACCCCGCTGGCCACGATGAAAATTCTGATTGAATCGCTGATCTATCAGCCCGAAATGGAAACGGGGCTGCGGACGGAATTTTTGAGCGATATCAACCGCGAAATTGACCGGCTGTCCTCCATCGTGACAGACCTATTGACCCTGGTGCGCATGGACGTAAAGGATGTAAAGCTTTCCCGCGAGAACATGAGCCTGGCAGAGCTGGTCAAGGATACCGAGCATCTGCTTAAGCCCATGGCCGAAAAGCGCCATCAGACGCTGGTGCTTTCCCTGCAGGATGAGTGTGATATGTATGCCGACCGCACAAAGCTGCAGCAGGTGGTCTACAACCTGATGGAAAATGCCTTCAAGTATACCCAGGAGGGCGGCAAAATCACGGTTACGCTGCAAAAATCGGGCCGTGACGCGGTGCTCAAGGTTAAGGACAACGGCCCGGGCATCGCCGCCGAACACCTGCCGCATATCTTTGATCGTTTCTACCGCGTGGATAAGGCGCGCAGCCGCGAGGCGGGCGGCACCGGCCTTGGCCTTGCCATTGTGCATCAGCTGGTGATGCTGCATGGCGGCGAAATCCATGTGGAAAGCGAAGTGGGCAAGGGCACAACCTTCACGGTGGAGCTGCCGCTGCACCAGGGGTAAAAGGCTGACAGCGAATTCGAAAAAGAGCGGAAGAAAAGTTTTTTTCGTTGATACAATGAAGCACGATGCCGACCTCGGAAGGCTTTAATTCCAGCGTTTCAGCGCCGCTTCCCGAATGACGCCGTAGCCGGCTTCATTGGGGTGGATGCCGTCAACGGACATCATATCGGCAAAGTTGCGCTGCCCCAAAAACAGGCCGCGCAAATCAAAGGTCGGGCAGTTTGCCTCATTTGCGGCCTTCAGCGCTTCGTAGGCATAGCGCTCCTGCCAGCGGTAAATATATTCGGGATTGCCGAGATAGTGAAGAATCGCGTCGCGGTCCAGCTTTTGCGATATCCACTCAAAGTAGCGATCCGCCACCACAGGCAGGGGGACTGCAACAACGGGGCGCATATCATTGCTTCTGGCATAGGCGATCAGCTGCAGGATCGATTCATGATAGTCCTTCAGGGGAACTTTTGCCTCTCTGGGCACATTCGGCTCACGGGATACCTCTTCCCAATTCAGATCCGAATCGTTTCCGCCGAACTCAATTACGCAGACTGCCCCCGCAAGCGGCTCCGTTTTGTTTAGTGCGCTGACGGCATCGGCAGCGGTGCAGCCGGGCTTTGCATAGCTTTTGACTGTTGTTCCCCGGTTTCGCAGCACGCGGTCATATGTATTGCGGCAAAGGGTATAGCGATGCATGGAATCATCATACATAACGCCGCAGGAAATGGAATCACCGAGAATAAAAAGCTGGTTGTTGATCATTGCGCTGTGCCTCCTTGCTCCATGAATGCGGGTTTATTATACCATAGAACCCGCAGACCGTTCTCTACCAATGCAAGACGTGCAGGGCTACAAAGCGTGGACGGCAAAATCTGCTCCCGGTAGACTAAAAAACACGATTCTACTGTCAGTAGACAACGAATATGGCAACAAACACACAATAAAAAGCCATCACCCTGCACGAAACCTTTCGCACAGGGTGATGGCACTGTTTTTTTTATTTCAGCCGATATAACGGCAGGCAGCCGTGGCGGATACGGCACCGTCTGCTGCGGCGGTGGTCAGCTGGCGGATTGCCTTTGTACGGCAGTCCCCGGCAGCAAACAGGCCGGGCACATTGGTGCGGCAATCTTCTCCGGCCACGATGAAACCTTGGGCATCCAAAGCGACTAAATCCGCAAAGGGCGCATTATCCGCCATGCGGCCGATGCAGACAAACAGCCCGGTGATCGGCAGAGCACTTGTTTCGCCCGTTACATCATTGATCAGCCCAATCGCTTGCAGATGGCCTTCGCCCGCCAAGGAAGTTACGCGGCTGCTTAGGCAGAAGCGGATATTTGACCGTGCCTGCATTGCCTCATAATCGCGGCGATCGCAGGTGAAGTGATCAAAATTCTGGATAACGGTTACGCTTTTGCAGATATCGGAGAGAAAGACGGCCGCCTGCGCGGCACTGTTTCCGCCGCCGACCACGGCAACATCCTCATCCTTGTGGAATGCGCCGTCGCACAGCGCACAATAGGAAATGCCGTGTCCCGTCAGCTCCGCTTCCCCCGCGATGCCAAGCGGACGATGCTTGGCACCGGTGGCCAGAATCACGGATTTTGCCGCGTAGGAGCGCTTTCCGGCGAAGGCAATAAAGGTACCGTCCTCGGCCTTGCGCAGGGACGTAACGTCTTCCAGCTCGATTTCCAGCCCCAAATCCAGGGCCTGGCTGAGCGCGGTATCGGTCAGCTGATTGCCGCTGACGCCGGGCATGCCGGGGTAGTTTTCCACGCGGGGGGCAGATGTGATCTGGCCGCCGAAAGTTTCCTTTTCGGTCAGCAGCACGCTTTTGCCGGCGCGCAGGGCATAAATGGCGGCGGTCAGACCTGCCATTCCGCCGCCGATAATCAAAATATCCGTCATGAAGCTCCTTAGGCTTTCTGCGCCGTATACTCCTCAATAAAGGCTTTGATGTTGGAAGCGTTGGCAATGTTGGTTGCCTCGCCGTTGTGCACATATACAAGCGTCGGGGCCTGCTGAACATTGTGGCTGCGGGTAAGCTGTACATCCGCCTCGGCATCGATCTTCTGATAGGGGATGCCCGCCTTGTCCAGCATCATGCAGGCCATGCGGCAGTTCGGGCAGGTTTTGGTGGTGAAGAGAAGCAGCTCATCGGGCTCGTTGGTATCCATCTGCTCGGGCGCCTCGGCGGGAGCGGGCTCCAGCGGCCCCTTGTGGGTCAAATGAGAAGCACCGATGTTGTATACCTTGCGGTCCTTGAACTCCTGCGCCTTGCCGTTGTTCCAGTTCTGCACGGGACGGTAGTAGCCGGTGATGCGGCTGTAAACCTCGGTCTTTCCGCCGCATTCGGGGCAGGTAAAGTGCTCGCCGGCAATGTAGCCGTGATTCTTGCAGATGGAATAGGTGGGGGACATGGTGTAATAGGGCAGGCGATAATTTTCGGCAATCTTGCGCACCAGAGAGGCGGCAGCGCGCCAATCGGGCAGCTTCTCGCCCAGGAAGGCATGGAACACCGTGCCCGAGGTGTACAGCGTCTGCAGCTCATCCTGCACATCCAGTGCGGTGAAAATATCCTCCGTGTATCCTACCGGCAGGTGAGAGGAGTTGGTGTAATAGGGCGTGCCGTGCTCATTGGCGGTGATGATATCGGGATAGAGGGCAACGTCATGCTTGGCCAGGCGATAGGAGGTGGACTCGGCAGGCGTGGCTTCAAGGTTGTACAGATCGCCGTACTTTTCCTGATAATCGCTCAGACGCTCGCGCATATGGTTGAGCACATCGCGGGCAAAACGCTGGCACTCCTCGTGGGTCAGATCCTCACGCAGCCATTTGGCGTTCAGGCAGGCCTCATTCATGCCAACCAGACCGATGGTGGAGAAGTGGTTTTCGAATGTGCCCAGATACCGGCGGGTATAGGGGTAGAGCCCCTCGTTCATCAGCTTGGTAATGACGGTGCGCTTGATTTTGAGGGATCTTGCGGACAGATCCATCATGTGGTCCAGCTGGGCGTAAAAGTCCTTTTCATCCTTGGCCAGATAGGCAATGCGCGGCAGGTTGATGGTGACCACGCCCACAGAGCCCGTGCTTTCGCCGCTGCCGAAGAAACCGCCGCTCTTCTTGCGAAGCTCACGCAGATCCAAACGCAGGCGGCAGCACATGGAACGCACATCGCTGGGCTCCATATCGCTGTTGATGTAGTTGGAGAAATAGGGCGTACCGTATTTGGCGGTCATCTCAAAGAGCAGACGGTTGTTTTCGCTCTCCGACCAATCGAAATTCTTGGTGATGGAATAGGTGGGGATGGGGTACTGGAAGCCACGGCCGTTGGCATCGCCCTCGATCATGACTTCGATGAAGGCCTTGTTGACCATATCCATTTCGGCCTGGCAATCCCCGTAGGTGAAGTCCATATCCTTGCCGCCCACGATGGCAGGAATGTTTTTCAGGTCATTCGGGACGGTCCAATCCAGGGTGATATTGGAGAAGGGGGCCTGCGTGCCCCAGCGGCTGGGGGTGTTTACGCCGTAGATAAAGGACTCAATGCACTTTTTTACTTCATAGTAGTCAAGATGATCGGCCTTTACAAAGGGGGCAAGGTAGGTGTCGAAGGAAGAAAATGCCTGCGCGCCGGCCCACTCGTTCTGCATGATTCCCAGGAAATTGACCATCTGATTGCACAGCGAAGCCAGATGCTTGGCGGGCTTGGAGGTGATCTTTCCGCCTACGCCGCCAAGGCCTTCCTGAATCAGCTGCTTGATTGACCAGCCCGCGCAGTAGCCCGTCAGCATGGACAGGTCATGCAGGTGAATCGCCGCACTGCGGTGCGCCTCGGCGATCTCTTCATCGTAAATTTCGCTGAGCCAGTAATTGGCGGTAATCGCGCCGCTGTTGCTCAAAATCAGGCCGCCCACGGAATAGGTGACGGTGGAGTTCTCCTTCACGCGCCAGTCACTGGAGTCCAGATAGCTGTCCACCAGATCCTTGTAGTTCAGCATGGCAGCCTTGACGTTGCGCACCTTTTCCCGCTGCTTGCGGTACAGGATATAGGCCTTGGCTACGTCGGTGTAGCCCGCCTGGCTCAGCACGCGCTCGGCGCTGTCCTGGATCTCCTCGACGTTGATGATGCCGTCCTTGATTTTAGGGGAAAAGTCACTGGTGACCTTGAGGGCCAGCAGATCAATGACGGAGGGGTGGTATTCGCACTTTTCGGCTTCAAAGGCCTTGGTGATGGCCTTGGAAATCTTCGCAATGTCAAACTCGGCAATCGTGCCGTCACGTTTCATAACCTTGTACATGGCTGCTCTCCTTACGCGTGCAGTTATGGGTTCCAGTAAGAAATCAGAACATGCTCTATACTACCATGTTTTGAAGCCCGTGTCAATATGGTGGGCAAAATAAAAGCGGAGACCACAAGATATTGTGGTCTCCGCAAAAAATCCTTTAAGCGTCTTCTTCCCCGCGAATGTGGGCGTTGGGGATTTCCTTCCGCAGAATCTGCAGAAATGCCTGCATTTTTTCCTTGCCCGGCGCGTGAAGCCCGGTCCGCAGCACGCTGTCCTCATTTACAAAATACTGCAGATAGTAGCTTTCGCTTCCGGCAAGCCATCGGGCAATGGCTTGCATATCCTCCGCGCTGTGCAGCTCATCCACCACCGTGGTCCGAAACTCAAATGCCACACTTCCGGACATCAGCAGATCGATGCTTTCCTGCACGGGGGAAAGGTCAAAATTCGGTATGCCCACCGTGCGCGCATAGTGGCAGGGCGCATTCTTGATGTCCATGGCCACCATGTCCACCAGATGATTGCCGATTAAGCTGCGAAGCCGCTCGGGCTGGCTGCCGTTGGTATCCAGCTTAATCAGAAAACCAAGCGCACGCACACGGCGTATAAAGTCAGCCAGGTCATCCTGCATCAGCGGCTCCCCGCCGGTAAAGCAAACGCCATCCAGCGTCCCCTGCCGCTTTTTCAAAAAGCCGAGCACGGCGTCCTCCGTCAGCGGCTGCTCAGGCTCGGTAAAGGGCAGCAGGGAGGAATTGTGGCAGAATGGGCAGCGATAGCCGCAGCCCTGGGTGAAAAGCGTGCAGGCTACATGCCGGGGGTAATCCAGCAGCGTCAGCTTTTGAATGCCGGCAAACAGCACCGGTCTCGCTCCTCTCCGCTCATAACAAACCGACAGCTATTATAACGGCGGCACAGCAAAAAAGGAATAGCCAAAGTGGTCTGTATCCATACATTTAAGAAAAAGATCAATTTGGTCAACAGCGTCATTGCCGCCGCGCAAAAGACGCGCAAAAAGACGGACACCGACACGCAGTGCCCGTCAAGACTTGCTTAAAAAGGTCAGCCGACGATAATCATTACCAGCGCCAGCACAACGAACACAGCGGCGGAAATCTTGGTGGCCAGGGCCAGCTTGGCTTCCAGCGCGGCGTTCTTTGCCTTGCCGAAGAAAGTTTCGGTGCTGCCGGAAATGGCGCCCATGCCATCGGAATCGCTGCTTTGGAGCAGTACGGTAACGATCATCACCAGGGAAGCGATGATCATAAGAATGTTCAGAATGATTTGCAGTGCAGTCATGGTGTAAAACCTCCTTGAAATCAGCGAGTATAATCATACCATATCGGCGACGGAATTACAAGCACTTTTTTACATATTTGCCTACTTTGCGGCCTGCGGCTTGGTTGCGCCCGGCTTGCTTGGGCGCTGGTAGCGGATATTGACGCGCGCAGACGGAGTTTCTTCGCCGTTTTTTGTGAAGCATAAAAAGCCGTCCGATAGGCTCAGCGTGCCGGTGCTGCCCTTGACAGAGC
>CAVFPH010000069.1:0-10134 GCA_963624325.1 bacterium | reverse complement strand
CCTCATTCTGTGCCCGTGTCTTATATTTCGCTCGGGCAGGATGCAACCGTCAACGATATGCGCGGACATGAAATTGATCTCACTTTTACAAATAAAACAGGCAGTAAAGTATATATAACAGCAGGAATAGAAGAGAATGCATCCGGCAGAAAACAATGTGTTGTGCGCTTTTTCGGACAAGCACTGCCCGATCAAGCCACCTATAAGCTTGAATCTACAATTGTCGAAACGCTGGAAATTCCGGAGGATGTAATCAAAAAAGATACAGAAGCAAAGTACGTCAAATATGAAGATCAAAAGCATAAAGTCTCCAGCGGATCACAGGGGTATGTCGTGAAGACCTATCTGCAATACTGCCAGGACGGCGTAGTCCAGTCGCAAACCCTCGTATCCACCGATACCTATCGTGCCCGTGCCGCTGTTTACTACGTTGGCGTTACACCAAGATAACTGCACTTTACACATCCCATCGAAAATGATGAAATGCGCTTTTTGCTATTCAATCATTTCTACAAATTTTTCCATCACATATCCTTCAACTACATCAGTGCGCACCTTGATCCAGCCGTCGGTATCACATTCAGCAGCAATAAGTTCCTGACCATAATAGAGAACACGAAGAACGTCAGACGATGTACTTGGCGCACTGCGAAGATTAAGGGAAGAATTTGCCGATATCTGTGTAACCTTAACACGCCACTCACCATCCTCAAGCTGACCGTCAGACGGCATCAATGTAGGCCGAGGCGTCGGTGTGGCTGCTGGTCCCGGCGTTGTCAGAAATTCAGACGATACTGCTGCCGGCAACGCTGCATCCGTATTTGTTTTTTTCAGCGTGAGCCCGGGATAATAGAATCGCAGTATTTGATCGTATGTCCAGCCGTACTTTGCTGCCATCCATTGTGCGCCGCGCTGACTCATACCGACGCCATGCCCATATCGACGTGATTCGATTATAAATTCCGTGGATTCTTCACAGACTGTCATGATTTCATTATCGCTTCCGTTGATCGAAAGATCAAGCAGGGGCTCTATGATGCTGAAAACGGGGACATTAATTTTGACTGTCTTTTCTTCGACACGAACAGTACTGCTATGTGCATTTTGCGCTGTGTTTGAGGCATTTGCACCTGTCATAGATTCGAAGCTGATTTCTTCGTCCTGCATAGCGGCACTGCGCTGCTGTTGGTAGGATATCCTCAGTTCAAAGCACGCGTTCGTCATAACCATCGAGTTGCTGCCGTCCTGGGGCGTATCAAGGCTAATTGAGTTTACTCGCTCAATCATAATATCCTCTGCTGCGGCATCAAGATCCACCAGCCCGATTGATTCGGCAACTGAATGCAGCAAATACTCGGTAAAGGCTTGATTGCAGACGATACCATCCGTTACGTGTTTTTTGATTGAAACGGATTTTACAGTACTTTCTGGGTTTTCGATATCATAGGGATCGGTGTGCATGGTGATATAGCGGCCACTGCCTCCCCATACATTGCTGACAAGTTCTACCTGCCCGCCATTGCTTGCCGTATAATAACAAATGGCAGGCTGACTTTTATAGCAGCAAATTTGCCCTTTTGTTTCTTGAATTGCACGTGCGGATTTATCGTTGCCGCTGAAATATCCTTTAAACACTTGATCATTTGTATTGTCAACAAGATCATGCGAGCCGCTGCTGCTGCCTGCTTTATAAAGTGCATAGCTTCGTGCCGCAACAGCTTGCGCCTTTAGAGCCTCTATCGGAAAACTCTCGCTCATTTCATAGGGAACAACGCCAAGCAAGTATTCCTCAACGGGGATATAAAGCACAGCCGAAAGCATATTGCCATCTGTCGATAAATGAAGGTCTCCGCAATAAAGGGCATAGCTGCCATTTAGACGGAGACCATTTTCCAAATTATCGTCGGTTTGATGACGCATTAAAACCAATTCATCTTCATATTCAAGCGCCATACCTTCATAATATAACATCATTTTCCCGGAAGAGCATAAAACAATTAGCTTTGAGCCGCGCTGAAAGCTGATGTTGTCCATTGTATAGCTGCCATCCAAGGCAATTTCCAAGCGATCGGTAAGGTTAAGGCGCGTCAGCAAAACACGAACGATACTGTTTTCAGCAAGCGCTGAACTGAAAAAAACTCCCGGCAGAGCCATTAGAAAAGCCATAATCAAAATTCGCGCTATTTGCTTCCGCAGCTTTCCGGTCTTGTTCATAGAAAACCTCTTTATCCAAGTGCATAAAGCAAATTAAAGTCTCGCACGATCACGGTATCCACCCAATACAGGGCATACTGCCTGCGCTCCCCGACAGCCAGTCCATTCTCATTTCGTACAATGCTGTCAACAGCGCTCTCGGCAACAATCTGGTATACGTACGGACGAATCTTATCTTCCATCGATTCGCTGTAGGAGTCTACTGCCAAAGCCAGCACCTTGCTATCTTCTATTCTGGCATCAAGCAGGGCAACGATATGTCCAACGCGGAGATTACACAAAGCCACTCCATGATGTCTGAGCAGATGCTCCTGTAATGTGTTCAGATCGTTGCGCAATCCATCATAATGATAAGAAAAGCCGAATTGTAAGGAAAGACCATGTTCTTCCATTGCCGAGAGCAAGGCGGGCCGATCGGTTCCGTCGTCACCCCGTCCTCCGTTTGCCATAGAAAAATCAGCCAGAGCTTCGGGAGAAAATTCCTTTCCCGTAAGCCATTGACCGCAATGACAGATTGAAAAAATTCCGCATCCGGCGCTGGAAAGTGTTGCTTTCGGGGGTGTCCTGTAATCATAAAAATGCGTCCAGAGACGGCTGCGCTGATTTAGCAGTGTAATTGCTTTTCCATGGTAATTAATACTAATTTTCTTTTCGCTTTCCATATTGCCTCCTTCAGCGGCGACGCCATCCCATTGCTATGCCAACCATCGGCTGTGCCAAGCGCCAAGACACATCTTCTAAGCCTGACGATTCCATGCATTTCATCAGCGCCGATGGCGAAGTGTGATCATCTGCATCGCAAAATCCGAGTAAAGAACCAACACGGTACAGCGGCTCTGCAACGCCTTGTAAGGCAATCAGCAGCTGACCGCCCGGCTTAAGTACGCGTGCAGCTTCGCGTAAAAAAGCAGGGTCATAGCTGGTGGCCGTTTTTTTCATCTGATAGAAGACGGCATCGAACGTCTGATCCCGCCATGGAATGTCTTCCTTACGGGCGCAGAAAATTTCGGCATCCGGCAATTCCGCTCGAAGCGTACGTGCATGTTCAGGATCATCCGCAATGCCGCAGGCGCGCAAACTGTATTTCTGTGAAAAGTAGCGCAAAAGACGCGTATCTTGACAGCTTAAATCCAGAATATTGTTATAATCATCTACGATGGCCCACTGCGCTATCGCTTTCTGCATTCCATACAGATGTGTTTTTTCCTGCAATCCCAGCATGTGCAGCCAAGAGCGTTCCTGAACTCTTTCGAGCATGTGTTTTTCCCCCAAACAAGAAAAATCATTCTGCCAGTCGACAGAATGATTATAGCATACTTTTGAAACAATTGCACTACATTTCTGTAATATTTTTTTAATAAATAGATTATTTACTTAATTTTCGTTCAGCCCAAGCCGCATGTTCAGCCACAGCTGCAGATTGACTTTCTTTTAGCGGCGTAATGCAGGTCAGCAAAGCGTTATCACCGCTGTTTCCTGCGGCCAGCAGCGCTTGTGCGATCACACGGTTTTTGATGGCATAGTTTCGCCCATACAGTGTGCCGAAAAGATCCAATGTGCTCGAATTGCACATAAGCAGTTCTGGTAAAGTAAACTCGTCTGCTTGACTGCGCTTTTTCTCAATTTGTGCATTGTATGGGCAAACTCTCTGACATATATCGCAGCCAATGATCCCCATGGCACCGTTTGCTGTACCATAATAGGGACGATATTCTTCCGGTACGGCTTTACCGGACAGCATGTAGTTTCGAAGGCAGCGCTCGCGCACAAAACCATCTTCTCTTATTGCACCGGTTGGGCAGGAAAACATACATTTTTTGCAGGAAGCGCATTTTAAATTCCAATCTGTATTGACGATGGTTTCTGCTTTTTCCGAAATGCCGATCATTTCAAGCGAAAATCTTGAGCCGATTTCCGGCAGATAATTCAGCGTATTCATGCCACGCCCAAATTGAGGCTGTCGTGTACAAATCGGTTTTAAACGTAAATTGCTTAGCAGCCATGCATTCATGTCCACAGAAAGCAAGCGCACAAATGCCTGTGCTTGATGGTAGGCTTCATTACTGGCAGGATAGAAACGATCAACAAGTTGTCCGCCCGGTTGATAGGCACGGATCAGCAAAATCAATGTTCGGCATCCATCGGGCGCTCCATCCTGCTCTTCTGGGGCAAAGCAAAAAGCCGCGGTAAAACCATATACCGCGGCCTGCTTACAGATTTTTTCTTCTGTCCAACTCATACTGAAATTACTTGGTGCCAAACAGACGGTCACCGGCATCGCCCAACCCGGGAACGATGTAGCCGTGTTCATTCAGTTTTTCGTCCATTGCCGCCACATAGATGTCTACGTCAGGGTGCTCACGCTGAATGCGCTCGACTCCCTCGGGCGCAGCAATCAGATTGACAAGACGAATGTTGTGGCAGCCGCGCTGCTTGATAAAACGAAGCGCTGCCGAGGCGCTGCCGCCCGTCGCCAGCATGGGATCCACAACAAACAGTTCACGCTGCTCTGCATCAGCAGGAAGTTTGCAATAATACTCTACAGGTTCCAGCGTTTGCGGATCACGATACAAACCAATATGTCCGATCTTTGCATTCGGAATCAAGTTAGTAATGCCGTCAACCATGCCAAGACCTGCGCGAAGGATGGGGATAATTCCGATCGGTTTGCCGGAAAGCATCTGAACGGTTGTCTTGCAAATAGGGGTTTCAATTTCGACAGGTTCAGTGGGCAGGTCGCGGGCAACTTCGTACACCATCAGCATGGCAATCTCATCCAGCAACTCACGAAACGCCTTGGTGCCGGTATTCTTGTCACGCATAATGCTAAGCTTATGCTGAATCAGGGGATGGTCGAATACATGTACTTTGCTCATAAGTCTCCTCCGCAATCCGTAATCTGATTTAACCTTAGATATTATAAGGAAAAAAGGCAAAGTAGGCAAGACCATTTTTATCTTTTAAATAAGATTTAACATTTAAGCGAAAGCATCCAAATGCCAAATCAGACCTTGACAAAGGCGCAATGAAGGGGTATACTTGTCCCGTGCTTGAGATGACAGCGGACATGCTGCTGCAGGTAACCTAAAGAGAGCAAGCGCCACAGGCTGGGAGCGCATGCAGGGGAAATGCAGATGGATACCACCGCTTGATCAATGCGGGACGCGCCCGATACAGCGCCTGAAAAGTGGTTTTGCGACAATAAGGGTGGAACCGCGGATGCGAAGATGGCATTCGTCCCTAAATGATGGGATGGAATGCTTTTTTCAGTTATAAGGAGGATAAGATCAATGCTGCTTACTCTGAAAGGTGAACAAAGAGAATTTGAAAACGGCCTGTCCTTGCTGGATATAGCCGGAAAAATCAGCCAACAGTTGAAGAAGGATGCCCTCTGCGCACGCGTGGATGGCAAGATTACCGAACTGTGGCGTACGCTGGATCGTGACTGCGAAGTTGAATTTTTGACGTTTGCCGATGATGACGCCAAGCGTGTACTGCGCCATACCGCCTCTCATGTTCTTGCGGAAGCAGTAAAAAAGCTTCGTCCGAATGTCAAATTGGCTATTGGCCCTGCTATTGACAACGGCTTCTATTATGATTTTGATACAGATGAGCCGTTTTCCAACGATTTCTTGCGCGAAGTTGAGAAAGAAATGTCTCATATCATCAAACGCAATGACCGTGTTGAGCGCTTTGAACTGCCTCGTGAAGAAGCCATCGCTTTGATGCAGGAGAAGAATGAGCCCTATAAGGTGGAACTAATTCATGATTTGCCTGAGGATGCTACGATCTCCTTCTATCGTCAGGGCGATTTTGTAGACCTGTGCGCCGGCCCGCATCTTGCATCTACCGGCAAAATCAAGGCGTTCAAGCTGACTTCTATTGCAGGTGCCTACTGGCGCGGCAGCGAAAAAAACAAGATGCTTCAGCGTATATACGGAACTGCATTCTATGACAAAGCAGAAATGGATGCCTATCTGCAGCAGCAGGAAGAAGCGAGAAAGCGTGACCATAATAAGCTTGGCCGCGAGTTGGAATACTTTACCACTGTTGACTGTATCGGTCAGGGTCTTCCCATCCTTCTGCCCAAGGGAGCGCGCGTAGTACAGATCTTGCAGCGCTGGGTAGAAGACGTAGAGCAGGCACATGGGTGCCTCTTGACCAAGACACCATACTTTGCAAAGCGTGAACTCTATAAAATTTCGGGGCACTGGGATCATTATTTGGATGGTATGTTTGTGATGGGCGATCCGAATGATGAAACGAAGGAATGCTTTGCGCTGCGTCCGATGACCTGTCCTTTCCAATATCAGGTATTCCTGAATCGCGCACGCTCTTATCGCGATCTCCCGATGCGCCTGACCGAAACATCCACGCTGTTCCGCAACGAGGACTCGGGAGAAATGCACGGCCTTATCCGCGTGCGGCAGTTTACAATTTCAGAGGGTCACTATATTCTGCGTCCCGACCAACTGGAAGAAGAATTCAAAAACTGCTTAGAGCTTGCTAAGTATTTCTTGGGCACAGTTGGTTTGCTGGATGACTGCACCTTCCGCTTCTCCCAGTGGGATCCTTCCAATCCCAAAAACAAATATGAAGGAACAGCGGAACAGTGGAATGAAGCACAAACGGTCATGGGCAAAATTCTTGACCACCTGGGCGTCAATTATACCATCGGCATCGATGAGGCAGCATTCTATGGACCTAAGCTGGATATTCAGTATAAGAATGTATTCGGCAAAGAGGATACGCTGGTCACCATCCAGATAGACATGCTGCTTGCTCAGCGCTTCGGCATGGAATATACGGACGCTGACGGGCAAAAGAAGCATCCTTATATTATCCATCGTACATCTCTCGGTTGCTACGAGCGTACACTGGCCTACATGATTGAAAAGTACGCCGGCGCATTCCCGCTGTGGCTGGCACCGGAGCAAGTGCGCATCCTAACCATTACCAATCGTGCTGATGATTACGCTTATCAGCTGAAAGATCGCTTTGAAAAAGAAGGCATGCGCGTATCTGTGGATGACCGCAACGAAAAGATCGGCTTTAAAGTGCGTGAAGCGCAGACGCAAAAGATACCTTATATGCTCGTGATAGGCGATCAGGAGATTGAAAACGGAACGGCTGCATTGCGCTCTCGCAAAAATGAGAATTTCGGTGCAATGCCTGTTGCGGATGTGATTGCCAAACTGCGCGAAGAGATTGACTCTAAGGCACGCTGATGATGGGAGGACTCATGAAAAAAATGCTGGCGCTTTTGACGGCGCTTAGTATCATGCTCATCGCCTGTGCTTGTCCTGCGTATGCAGGGCAAGCGCAGGTGATGACTTCTTTTTACCCGATCTATATCTTTACCCTCAACATTTTTAATGGAATTGACGGCGTTAAAGTATCCTGCATGGCTCCTTCGTCAACCGGCTGTCTGCACGATTATCAGCTGCTTACAGGAGACATGATAAAACTCTCACAAACGGATATGCTGATCGTTTGCGGAGCCGGAATGGAAAGTTACCTGGATGATGTGCGCCAGCAGTTTCAGAACTTAACGATTGTGGATTGCTCAGCCGGAATTGACCTGATTGCAGAAAATGAGCATGACGAAGATCATGAAAGCAGCGATATTAACTATAATGCTCACACTTGGCTGGATGCAAATAACGCGATCATTATTGTGCAAAACATTGCACAAAATGCAGCAAAGGCTTTTCCAGAGTATGCAGATAAGATTAACTCAAACATGACCGACTATTGTGCAAAGCTGTCTTCTCTGGATGCCGAAATTAAGGAGATTTTATTGCCATATTCCGGGAAAAACATAGTGACATTCCATGAAGCTTTTCCGTATTTCGCCAGAGCATACGGCTTGAAAATTGCTGCAGTCATGAGTGACGAACATGAAAGCAATCTCTCGCCGAAGGAGCTGCAAAAAGTAATAGAAGCAGTGCATGAGGCAGGAAATCCGCCTCTCTTTACCGAGCCCGGCGTTTCTTCAACTGCAGCACAAACCATATCTCAAGAAACCGGTTCGGCAATTTATGAGTTGGATCCGATCACAACTGGAGATGTGAAATTGGATGCTTACGAGACGAGAATGCTGAATAATGCTTACCTTTTGAGAAATGCGCTTGAGCAAAACAATTAGTACGGTTTATTAAAATTATAATTTGGTCCAACAAACAACGACTTTGGTGCTAAATATATAGACTATTCTTCTGACGTTTCAAGAACTTGAATTGGAGGTTAAAGAATGAGACTGCAAAAGTATCTTGCGCTCTGTGGCGTGGCCAGTCGCCGTCACGCCGAGGAAATGATCGCAGACGGCTTGGTACAGGTTAATGGACAGACCGTGCGAGAAATGGGCATACAGGTTTCGGAAAGTGACATCGTTTGTGTGCGCGGCGAGCGTGTTGTACCTGAAAGTGAAAAGCGATACGTACTTTACCACAAGCCAATGGGTGAGGTTACAACGGTGAGCGATCCCAAGGGTCGGGAAACCGTTATGGATCATTTTCGTGATTTTCCTGTTCGTCTTTATCCGATCGGCAGGCTGGACTATGATTCCGAAGGTTTGCTGCTGCTCACAAATGATGGCGATCTTGCTGCTAAATTGACACATCCGAGCCATGAAGTTGACAAAACATACCTTGCCCGTGTAACCGGACATCTTTCTGAGGAGGAGGTTGCTCGGCTTCGCGGCGGAGTCATGCTTGATGATGGTTTTAAAACGTCAAGAGCAAAGGTTAATGTGATACGTAAGGAAACTTTTGCATCAGCAGTATTGATTACCATCCACGAAGGCCACAATCGTCAGGTGCGACGTATGATGGAGGCTGTCGGGCACAAAGTACTTCTGCTGCGCCGTGTTAAATTCGGCCCTATTGATCTAAAAGGCGTAACGCGGGGAGAATGGCGTGAACTCACCGATGCAGAAGTGAACGCCTTGAAAGCATTATGATCAATCGGGATTTTGAACTGAAATCAGCACGTTATTTAGCTGCTGATTGCCTGCGGCATTTTCTGCTTCCGGGCGATGTTGCTGTAGATGCGACCATGGGCAATGGGCACGATACACTGATGCTATGTAAGCTGGTAGGCGAATCAGGGCATGTGTATGCCTTTGATGTGCAGAAACAAGCTATTGAACATACGCAAGCGCTATTGCGAGATGCGGGGATGCTGGAGCGTGCTACCCTTTTCTCTTGCGGGCATCAGGAAATGGAGCTGCATGTCCCTGCACCTGTGCAATGCGTAATTTTCAATCTCGGATGGTTGCCCGGCGGCGATAAGCATTTGACCACACAGTGGGCAACCACAAAAATTGCCATTCATGCAGCGCTGAATTTGCTCTGCGATGGTGGCATCTGCACTATTTGCGTTTATCCGGGACATGCAGCCGGTGATGAAGAACGCATTCATATAACCGAAAGCTTATCTGCTCTGCGTCCACAGGATTTCAACGTGCTTCATCAACGCTTTCTTAATGCCGGCTCAGGTGCCCCCGAGTGTTTTATCTTGCAAAAGCAGCCGGGGGCTGATAAGGTCAATCGATTCTAAAGTGAGTGTGCTTCCACAGGATAAGCTTTGTAAACCGCTGAACAAGCACCTTTTTAAAATACAAAAGGATCTCGGTGCAGCCACATGCGATGAACTTGATTCCATATATAGGGCTTGCAGGAGTATGATACGTATGCATTTAGAGGCAGATTATTAGGGCAATACCGCACGATGTAAATTTTCTCCGAATGTGATATAGATATGAACAAGCAGCTGAGTCTGTCCGCTCTGAATGATGAACTGTCGCAGGTACTCCGGTCCCGTCAAGAATTTTTCGCACAATTTCTAAGCCAAGTTTCCCCGAAACGTGAAGATACCCTTTGAAGCCCTGAGCCGGAAAGCAGGGGGCTCGTGCTGCAG
>CAVFPH010000068.1:0-10811 GCA_963624325.1 bacterium | reverse complement strand
AAAAAGGATACCCACCGTGGAGACAGACAATCCCAGATAGTCCGTTGCGAAAAAGCTGATGTACCCTACCACCATAGACAGGATTGTGATAGCCGCCGTTTTCGTAGGCCACGCGAACAGAAGTTTCTTGGAAATTTTCTCTGATTTCATGGTTTTTTCTCCTTTTCTTTTTTTCACGATCCGAAACATTGGCGTAGAGATGCCGTCTGCAGTGCGGTATCTCATTGGCCATGTCATTTGCTTGTAGTGTATCACAACGTATTTTCGCAAAATGTTCCGCAAATGCTAAAAATGTTCTTGCAATGCGATTGCTTTCATGCCAATCGCAACCTGACAAATTCTTTTACCATATCGGCAAACATGATATGTCAGCACGGTTGACGCAGCTGTGCATCAAATCATTGATTACCATATTATCCGATACAAATCATATATAGCGGACAGCTGCTCCTCTTCCAGAAGTGACTGCCCGCTATTATTGTGTAGATGTTGCGCCTGTTTTCAAAATTCAAAAAGATGCCGGGGAATTTTATGGTTCTTCACGGAAAGTTAAGGAGAAAAATGGGCAGGAACCTAATGAGCATGAAGAACCATAAAAGAAGAGAAGCAAACCCTGCGAGGAGGGTTTGCTTCTTTTTGAAAATGAAAGAGATTTATTCTTGACTCATCATTGCCAAACTGTTGCCAAAACAGCCCAGGCGGCTCTAAATGAATCTTCTTTCGTATTAATAGGTTGACTGTAAAATGAAGTTGGACGCTTGAAAGTGAAAATCCGAAAATATTTCTTGTCTTAAATCACTTCATTTCACTTTTGGGGATTTTCCCTCTTAAAACGGACTTGCCATCCCCTCTTCTAATAATGCCCCATTTTTAGGGTTAATACGAACTGCATGAATTTTATCGGGAGCAATTCCGTGTTCTACCCAGTCTACAAGCGCTTTCATTCCGGCAGATTGAGTAATACCCGGGCCATTGCCCCAGCAATTGCCGTGATTATCACCGGGATTGATGTATAATCGACAGAATTTATCGACTTCTGCTTTTTCACCAAAATGTCGTACCAATTTTTTGTAATAGTCGATTGTGCCTTCTGTCGGAATCAGCGGATCATCCATTCCATGATCCATCATCAGTTTACCGCCTGCCTGCACAAAGCTATCAATACAAGCGTTATCGGCTAAGTTATCCCCAAACTTTGCAGTTCCCTTATCAAACAATTCTACATACTCATCCCATGTCATGGCATCAAAATTCTGCTTAGGATTTTCCGTAATCCACCGTGCATAGAGAGGTCCCAAAATAAACGGCTTGATTTTCTTGGAGAATGGCGTGGGATAGTAATAAGTTCCGATTGGTATCAGTACCTGCCAGTTTTTGCAACTGGGATAATACCCATACCACAGTCGCTCCCCATTGCGGCGGTGCGGGCCGCGCCATATTTCGTTCATGACGTCGGCATCGGCCTGTGAAATCACCCCGCCGGGAGATTTCATTCCCACACAACTGTTAGCATCAAATTCCGGCTTTTGAGTCATATGATAAACGAATTCATCCCCACCGTACTTCTTGTGTACCTGTTCAATAAAAAAGGCGTTCTTTTTTGCAGACAGAAAATGATTCTTTTCCCGCATAACCAGGTTCGGCCAAAACCCGGCCAGCAGAAAATGATTCCAATTTATGGCCGGGCAGGAAGCCCAAACGCCGTTATAATCTTGTGGGTAGTTCTGCACTTCCATCAAGCATTGTCGGCCACCACCGGAGCCGCCGCTCATGTAGGCGTACTTCACTGGGCGATTGTGCAAAATTTCGGCTACGGCCTTGCCAAACACGGTCATATCATGCGTACTGCGGATGCGCCAATTTTCGTACAGTTCACAATCCAATTTTCCGCTTTTTGCATCCAGGGTATGATCATCCCAGCCATCAATATTGCCCGCGTACATAGTAGCTGCCGTAAAGCCGTTGCATACCGCATATGGCACCGTCCAGCCACGGCTGCAATTATCCGGCTTGGTCAGATAGTTCCGCCCACCAATGCCCGTTCCGCCGCCTGCCGTACCGGCAAATCGGTCATTCCATGTAACCGGCGACCACACAATCAATTCTTCTGTGTGCCGACCGGTCTTGTGCAGGATATCGACCTCATAATATTCCGGCAATCCTGTAACGGGCTTTCCTGCACCCCATATTTTTTCAAACCAGCTGGCTTTTGCCCTGTATTTTCCGGTACTGTTATGCGTCACGGTGATTTCTGTAAAAACATCTGTGGGAAAGCGTCTTTCGAGCTCTCGGCGAATATACCTTTCATTGGCTCGTTCTGCAATGTCTGTTGTGGCCGTATAATGGCTCATATCGAAAAAACAAATATCATCTCTTACGTTCATTGTGCAAACTGCTCCCATTGCCATGTAGTGTGCCAGTGTATCTGCGGGATTTCGTTTTCAAAAGTTACCGGCAACCAAATATATTCTGCCTTGGATGTGTTTTCCGGCGGCAAATCCAGCGTGTTTTTTATAGCCGCTGCTTCCTTAATGTGTCCGGTAAACGCCAACTCAAATACTTTTTCCACCGTTTCATAGGGAATATCCATACAATTCGGCAGCCATCGGTCGGCCAAGGCAATCCAAACATTTTGATGGGGGATTTTGAACACGGAACTGATTTGGGAATGAAAGGACGTGCGGGATTCATCCCCGATGTGAGGATCGCCTATTTCCGCATAAGTATCGAACAGTCGTTCTGCCGTGCTTAGCAGACTGGGATTGGGAAAATATCCCGTCGTACCACTGGTAATGAGATAATGCGCTCCCTCCTTAGCAAAGTGCGCAGGAGCCTCTCTCACTAACGGCGGGTATGGTCTTGGCAGAAAGCTGACAAAATCCTCCACACCTAAATAATCTGGCGTTAGGCGAGCACAAATCATTTCGGAGTGTACTTTTTCAAAAAACATACAGGCTTCCCCATCTGCTTCCGCGAG
Source organism: bacterium (assembly GCA_963624325.1). Taxonomy (GTDB): domain Bacteria; phylum Bacillota; class Clostridia; order Christensenellales; family Aristaeellaceae; genus SFMI01. The sequence goes on along the minus strand of CAVFPH010000068.1, from coordinate 7,834 downwards.
ATCAAAGTCACCTCCGGAAAAACCCAGCGGGCGGAAATGTTCTTTTTCCAGCTTGTAAGGGCCGAGCAGATGTTCCGCAGACAAAATCGTGTAATCCTGCGTTCCATCCTTCTCCATGATTTTAATCCAGCAGACAAAGCGCCCGGTGTTTTGGCAAAGCAAAATGTGCGGACGGTCTGCTTGAGAAGTTTGTGCCAAGGTTGGCGAAATCTTCTCATCTGCGGGGATGATGATTCCCTCAGACTTCCAATTGTACAAGTCACTGCTGGAATAACAACGTACACCATTCCACCATATACCATTTTCGCCATTCGTCAGCTCTTTGTTTTCACCGTACCAGTAAAAAATCCCATCTGCCACGATGATGCTGCCGCCGTGTGCCTGAATCGGGTTGCCGTCCGTGTCCAGCCATTGGCGAGTGTTATCAAATTCAGAATACATAGGTGCCACTTCCTGTTTTGTGATGCTGCCCATTCCAAATAATCTCTGCGGTAGTATTCGGCGGTATCATAACCGTGAGAGTATCCTTCTTGCGGCATACCCGAATAGGCCCGTGTTCGCTGATAAATGTGCGTTCAAATTTATCAAAACCACTGTCCATACAGGGCGCAATTTTGATTTTGTCAAAACCCGGTGCAGCAGCCTGGATACCACAAACAGTCTCGGTCAGATAGGTATCCACCACACCGAAAGCATAGTGGTCAAAGCTTGTCTTGTTAGGTGTGCCGTCCGGCTGTACCGCACCCCAGTTTTCCCAAATACTGGTGGCCCCCATTTTGACTTCATACAGCCAGCCGGGGCAACCCGTTTGCCACAGAATTTCTTTGGCCAAGTCGTGTCTGCCAATGCCGTCCAGCACCTGCAAGATGAAGGGTGTTGCCAAAAATCCTGTGCCTAGCTTACCGTTTCTCTCCTGCACCAGTTCTGCCAATTTGTCGCAATATGGTTTGTACCATTCGCCATCGGCCAAATCAAAGGCCAAGGCCAAAATGTATCGTCCCATATACTCGGCATAAGGCTTTTCAATGGGCAGAATTTCCTGTTGGATAGCCCGTTTCATTTTTGCCGCATAGGCAGTGTAGAAAGCGCTGTCCTCCATTTTCCCCAGTATTTCTGCAATCTGCCCCAGCAGACGAACGGATTGATAGCCAAAGAACGGTGCAATATACCATGCCGTTTCCGGGCAAGCCTCAAACCCCGGTTTTTCCTTCTCCGGAACAAGCCATTCCCCAAAGTGGAAGCCCGTGTTCCACAAATAGCGGTCATTATCGTCCTTTTCCGCATTGCCGCGCCGACTTGCCGCTGTGGTGATAATGCTGTTCCCGTATTTTTTCATAGCCGGATAAAGCTGCTGCAAAATATCTGCGTTGCCCGTCACCTCGTACATATACCAAGGCAGCCAAACCAGTACATCGCTCCACCCTGCTACCGAGGGTAACGCACCCTCGGCCACGGGGCCATCTTCGCCAGGCAGAATATCCGCCAGCCCTTTGGCAGGGGTAGAAGTGTCAAAGTCGCGCCCCACCTTTTTTACCATGAAATCATACATTTTTGTCGAAGGTGAGATAATAGGAATTGCGCCATTTTCTTCTTGATCTGCAATGAGACCGTTCAGCCAGCTTTGGTAAAAGGGCGTCATTTCCTCATTCAGCATACTGGTTTTACTGTACACCAGCACATCCCCGGTCCAGCCTGCTTTTTCGCGCTGGGGGCAGTCTGTGGGAATAGACATCATATTGTTGCGCTGCGAATAGCGGATATTTTTATACAGCTGTTCAAAATCGGCATTATCACAGTGAAAGCTGCCCTTATTCTCCTTTGGGGTAGACAGCAGTACTGCCTCGAAATCTTCCGGCTGTGCATTCTCAGCACCTTCCACCCAAATGTAGCGGAAACCGTGGAACGTGAACATCGGCTCGTAGGTGATTTCATCGCCGTTGCAGATGATCGTTTCCCGCTGACGGGCGCTCAACGCTGCAAAGTAGCTGTTGTCTGTATTCAGCATTTCGGTATGGTGGATGCGCACCTCCGTACCGGGCTGTTCCCGCAGTTTTATGCGGCAGCGCCCTGCCAGGACCTGTCCAAAGTCATAAATTCTCTGCCCTTTTTCGTTTTCGACGACTTTTTGTACCTTGAACGTTTCCACCGCACGAACCGGCTCCAGCGTTTGCGCGCGCAGCACATCCAATGGATACGTTTGTACCTTTACAGGTGCAGGGGCTGACCAAGCCTTGGTAAAATCGATTTTTTCACCCACAAACAAATCTGAATACAAAATATTGGTCTGGCGGCAAAGTTCCGTGCCGTTGCTGGCGACAATCTCGCTTGTTCCGTCTGCATAGGTGATTTCCATCTGATACAAAACGGACGGTTTTTCGTGATCAGTGCCTACGGTTGCAGTCTGGCTATTAAAGTACCAGCCGTCGCCTACCAGCATTTCCAAAGTGTTTTCGCCCTTTTGCAGTAAAGACGTCACATCATAGGTTTGGTAGTACAAAATACTCTTGTACGCGGTAAATTCCGGGGCAAACTCCCGATCATCGGGGCGCTTTCCGTTGACTAAGAGCCGATAAGCTCCATAGCAGGTAGCATACATCGTGGCGGATGCGGCATCCTTGGAAAGTGTAATCTTTCGTGTAAAGGACAGTACCGGATTTTCAATACCGTCCGAGAGCATCTGGTGCGGATTGCGGGAAAATGTAGATTCTACCCATTGCGCCTGCCAATCCTCGCGGAACAGGCCCGTGCGGAAAATGCACGTTGCATCAGCACTGTCACCATAATGATCCTTAGCATGAATGGTGACCGTGTATTTTTTTCGGCTTTGCAGAGGAAGCCCCTCATAGCAGATAAAAGACTGTTTTTTATCCGTCATAATACCGCTGTCCCAATAGCAAATGCCGTCCGCCTGCACAGTAATGCGCACCTCAGCCAATACAACATTTTGTTTCTCGGACTCCACGAAAAAGGAAAATTCCGGTGTTGTGTCTATCACAGGTGAAATTCTATGGTTTACCCGCAGATGTGTCAATTTCATAATGGTATCCCTCTCGTGTCAGTATCTCTTAGACAGTTTTTGTTCACATTCGGCCCGGCTGATTTTCCCCGCATTGCACTGCGCCATAAGGGCGGCATCTTCATCTTTCAAATTGTAAAATGCCATAACTACTACGCCCAAAAGTGTACCGATTGCGGGAATCAGCATATAAATCACCCACAGAGAATCCAGCGCACTTTGCGGTTGAGCCACCTGCAAACGCGCCAATTCTTCAAAGCTATCGGCTTGCACGGAGACCCATGTGGACAGCCCCAACAGGAAAATTCCCAGCGATGATGCTATACTGGTGGTTAGTTTATTGATAAATGCCGTGAGAGAGAAGAATATTCCGGAGCAGTCCTTGCCGGTTTTATAGCGTGTGTACTCAACCGTATCGGGGGTGAAAAACGTTTTGGCTATGTTGGCAACATTGCCGGGTGCTGCCTGCAACACCAAAAGTACTGTGACCATGAAGAAATTATGGTATCCAAAGAAATAAATCATTCCATATAGTACCGCAGCTAATAAGCCGCAGAACATATACACTTTTTTCTTGCCGAATTTGCTGCACAATTTATCTGTATTCAACTGCGCAATCAGCTGCGGGAAAAAAGCAATTGCAATCGGAACGACTAAAATCATGGAATCACCGTACAGGTAGTAGGATGCATATGTTCCCAGCGAAGCACCGGTCTGTAATCCGCCGTAAATCAGCATGCTCAGCAAAATAATGGCCATGTACTTATTGGTTTTGATACAGTCCAGCATATCCCGCAGAGTGTAGCTTTGTGTATTGGTTTCTTCTTGAGCATTTTTCAGCTCCGCATTATGCTCCTTTACGCCGGAAGCCAGAGGCAACATCATAAAGAAGAAAATGATTGAGGAAACGATTGCCACACTGCGCATGGAAAGCCCCACATGTTCGCTGATGAGTGCCATCCATACAATACCGGCCGCCACTGTACCGATGCCGGACAAAATTCCTTTTGTTTGTAATAGATGGCTGCGTTCCCCATTGTTATCCGTCAGGGAAACGATCATAGAATTCATTGGAACTTCTACCAGCGTGTAGGAAAAATCGTACAGTAGGTACGTTACCATAAACCAGACGATTTTGGCTGTATCGGGGATATTCTTTGGCATCAAGAAGAACAGCACTGTAAAAATCGGAAACAAGAAAAAGGTAGCCCTGTACCACGGCAAATATTTCCCCTGCCCCGCCATCTTGCCGAAAATACGACTTTCTTTGATATTCAGCTTGTCAATCAAGAAGCCGAACACCATATCATCGCAGGCATCAATGATTTTCACAACCAGTATAGCGACCGAAATACGCACAAGGTCAATGCCTTGAAACAGCAAAAAGAGAGTCATAAATGCCGTAACAATGTATCCTTCCAGTGTGCGGCCCAAATCTCCTATATAATAGTTGATGCGCTCCCGTTTTGTGGTTTTCCAACCATCTCGATTGACTGCGTTCTTCTTCTGCTTGTCTGCCATTATCGCATACCTTTTTCCTTCAGTTCTTCACGCATTTTATCGATTCCCTGCTTTTCCAAATCAATTTTACTAAAGAAAAATGCTGCCAATCCGAAAAGCACGGCTGGGTACAGGCCTGCCAGAACGCGGAGCATCAGCAAAGCGCTGTCCGGCTGCGCTACAAATGCCGCATCCGTCTTGCTGATATAGCCTGCGGCTTCCAGCATAACCGAGGCAATTCCCGCCGTGAGGCCGCTGCCGATTTTCTCGCCCATAGCGGAAGCAGAACTGATTGTACCATCCATAGGCTTGCCGGTCGTATACAAGGCGTAGTCGCAAATATCACCAGTAAGCGGAATTAATGCAATAAAATACGGAATAACTGCCAAACCGGAAATCACCTTGCCCACCATAAACAGGCTGAGATTGTCATTTGCAAACAGAATCAGAATGTGGCTTATTGCCGATGCGCTAAGACCCACCATAATCGACTTGCGCTTGCCCCATTTCCTCACAACAGGGATTGCAAACGGCAGCAGGAAAATCATAAGCATACTGGGCAGGTTGATAAGCGTTGCCTTGCCCACATCCCCAAAGATGTACTTAGAATAATAAGTAGCTACCGGAGCAGCCGTCAGGTTATAAGCGATAACGCCCAACGCCATATAGATAAAGTATTTGTTCTTGATCAGTGCCCGCAGTGATTCACCTACATTTTGCTTTCCCTGCACATGATCGCGGGAACGTTCAGTGACATTTTCCCGAATAAGCACAAACGCCAGCACACCGGAAACGATAGCCATGATGGCAAAAATAGCCGTTACAATTGTATAGGTCTGCTGGTTTTCGCCCATAGCGGAAAGCAATGACGGCACTACAAGACCAATAGCCAAGACCGGTATCAACGACCCGTAAGACTTGAACACGCCCAGCACCGCACGGTCATCAGACTCTGCCGAAATCAGATTGATAACACTGTGGCTGGCAACGCCCACCATCGTGCCAAATACAGGGCAAGCCAAGAAATACAGCGCCGCGCAGAAAAACGCTTTTCCCAACATGGAAAAATTTGCAGGGCAGCCGAACAGCAGCATCATCGTTGCCGCCAGGCCAAAAGCACCGGCCAGCAGCCAAGGGCGGGCTTTTCCCATCTTGGTATTTGTTCGGTCGATAATCATACCCATGATAATATCGGATATACCGTCGGTGATTTTGGTAATCATAATAATCAAACCAATGGTTCCGATGGACATACCAACCGTGTCGGTATAGTAGAGATTGAGGTAGGATGGAATATAGCCGGTTGCCACGGCGGAGGCTGCGGCAGCCATCATGGCGCCAATTTTAATGCCAAAGCTAAGCTCGGTTGTCTTTTTACCCTTGTGATTTTTCTCTCGAATTGCCATTTTCTTTTCTCCTCCTATGCGCTTATTTATTGTGGTGTTCTACCGTGTCCAAGAATGTCATGCCCCTTTTCAACCATTCCTCCAAAGGAGTACCCGTTCCGGGGCCGAAACCATGCCCGCCTGTGGGACCGGTTTCCATTTTATACGGCACATTGCAGCGTTTTGCCGCTTCTGCCATCTCTGCACTGTCTTTAGGGCTTACCGTCGTATCATCATCTGCGCGTACAAGATAAAACGGTGGATAATCCTTTGTCATCTGCCCGGCAGCATTGTAGAGGTCTGCCAGTTTCGGACTTGCCGATACACCGAATAATCCTTTACGAAAGTAGCTGTTCAGCGGTTCGGGAATATGATTTAGAGAAATCAGTGGATACCCCAGCATCAGCCCGGCTGGCAGCGGCAGTTTGTATTTGGGTGCGCCTAGGGATGCTGTTCCCCATAAAGCCGCTGCATGACCGCCAGCCGAAAAACCCACTACATAATAGGGGTCTGCTTTACCACGCTGTTCCTGTATGATATGTACCGCTGTTGCTAAATCATCCAATGGTTTCGGCATCAAGCCGGACACAAAGCTTTCCTGCGTGGCGGTACGGTAGTTCAAGCAGTAACAATCCACGCCTAAAGCGTTCAGCTCTACCGCTGCGGGCAGTGCTTCACACAGCGTGCATACCGCACCATAAGCACCGCCAGCCAGCAGAATTGCAAAAGTACCAGTGCTGTTCTTTGGTGCCGGCAGCGCTATCAAATTCGGTACGGCATCGCTGCCAAGCGGAATATAGGTCGGATGAGGTGCGCACTCCAAGCGTTCCAAGCCTTTTACCATGTCCGCCACAGCCCATGTTGGATTCTTTTCATGCAACTGCTGTAAGGTCATGGTCCTGTTTTCGGCTGAAAAATGTTGTCCACCGGGAATCAAGTACTCTGCTCCAAACCTCTCAGCCAATGTTTGCAGTGTGGTATCTTGACTTATTTTCATAGGCAACCTCCTTGTAGGATATTGACAAACGCGCAAATCGGTGTTACATTTGTATCTGTTACAAGTGTATCACCGTAAAAGCTAAATTTCAATACGAAAATGCACAAACGCGTTCAAAAGAAACAAAATGCAGGAAGGTGTAACATCATGGCCGGAAACGCAGAAGCCCATAACCTTGTAATGGAAAGCATCACAGAGGCACTGATACAGTTGATGCGCAAAAAGCCGCTGGCTGAAATCAAAATATCGGAGCTATGCGAAAAAGCCGGTGTCAGCAGAGTTTCCTTTTACCGCAACTTCGACTCCATTCCTCAAATTCTCACACAAAAGCTATCTGATATTACAGACCATTGGTGGATGAGTTTCTCCCAAAACAGTGCTCCCTATATCCAGAAGAACTTTTGGCCGGAATTGTTGGAACAATATCGCAGTAATCAAGATATGATTCTGCTGATGTACCAAAACAATCTGTCCTATCTTATTAGGGATCACATTTTTCAATGCTGTGCTGTGCATGAGACGGTTTCTGAGCTTGAAGCCTATCGGCGCGCCGCGCTGGCAGGAGCGCTATACGGCATTATCGACGAATGGATTCGGCGCGGCATGGGAGATATTCCTGAGGAATTGAGTTTGCGAAGTATGCTGCACATCTTCCCAAAGGAATTGCAATAGTAAAAAAGGAGCTAACGACTATGGACATGCAGGATATCCAACATACGATTGATGCCTATATTCAAAACCACGAATTGGCCGGCGGTGCCCTGTTGGTTCGCCGTGATAACGAAATTCTTTATGAAAACACCTTTGGCTATGCCGATATTGCAGCTGATGCTGTGATTGCCAAAGATTCTATCTATCGCCTTATGTCCATGACAAAGCCTATTACTGCGGTAGCTGTCATGCAGCTTGTGGAGCAAGGAAAGATCGAGTTAGATG
>CAVFPH010000067.1:0-11015 GCA_963624325.1 bacterium | reverse complement strand
TCATCCGCCCAGATATCCACCGTGCCCGTGGCAATGCGGCGGGATTCCTGGTTCAGGAAGTTGCCGTTGGCATCGTAGTAATAAACAGGGAAGTCTACCTCAGTACTGGTGGGGGTGGGGGCGGCGTAGGTGAACGTTGCGGAAGAAGGATTGCAGCTGCCGTAGCTATCCACATTGATATAAACGGGGCTGCCGCTTACCAGCGTATAGCCTGCGGGGACATAGGCATCTTCGGCGGATACGTAATTATCTCCGGTACGCACGGTAATGGCGGCTTGAGCAAGGCTGTTGCCGTCTGTATCCACATAGTATACGGGCAGCTGCACTTCTACCTGCGCGGGGGCAGGTGCGGCAGGTGTATCCGTCTGGGTTGAGATGTACAGGCGTACCTGGGCGGACGCCTGACCTAATGCATCATAAGCCCATACATCCAGGTAGCTTGTTCCAAGCTCCGTGCCGGCGTCTGCATAGTACAGCTGAGACAGCGGCGTGCCGTCCGCAATGGAGAAGGAGGCATACCGACCGTACAAATCCTGCACGTGAAGCGCAGCATCTGCCTGGAGCGCGCCGGAAGGCACATACAGCCAATAGCTGCCCTCATAGCCGGAGACAGTTACCTCGCCGGCCATCTGCTGCATGGCAATGTCGCCTTCCGTCCAGGTAAGGTAGAACGAAAGACCGCTCTGCATATCGGATGCCAACGCAGCGAAAGGAAGCTGGCACAAAAACAGCAGGATGCTGAGCAGCAATGCAGCAGCATGGCGAAGGGAAAATGCGGAAGAGGAATGGTTCATCACGGCGCCTCCTTTGAAGCCTTGCGGAAGATGCGAAAATTATGTTTCAATTATATTACGAAATTGTGTTTCCGTCAATCTTTGCCCTGAGAAAATCCAGAAAAAGCAGGAACTTTCCGCGTTCGTGTAGAATATGCCAAAGTACTTTTCAATTGCGGAGGCGATTGGCATGAATCAACATGATTTGGAAGAGGTTTTCCTTTCCTCTCAGGAGGTTTATCACGGCAAGCTGATTAACGTGGAGCACTGGCAGGTGCAGCTGCCCAATGGGCAAACTGCCCTGCGCGAGATCGTGAAGCGGCGCGGCGCGGCGGCAATTGTTCCCCTTGACGAGCAGGGAAACGTTACCCTTGTATGCCAGCATCGTGTGGCAGTGGGACGGTTTACCTGGGAGATCCCGGCGGGCAAGCTGGACAATGATGACGAGGATATGCTGGATGCCGCCAAGCGGGAGCTGGAGGAGGAAACCGGACTGCATGCGCAGAACTGGCAGCTGCTGGTGGATATGGACACCACCCCCGGCTTTTGCGATGAGCATATCGGCATTTACCTGGCAACGGGGCTGAGCCAGCACCGCATGCATACGGATGCGGATGAGTTCCTCAATGTGGATCACGTGCCGCTCAGCGAGGCTGTACGCCGCGTAATGGCCGGTGAAATTCACGACAGCAAGACCATCGCCGGACTTCTGATGGTGTGGAATCGGCAGAATCGACCCGGCGATATGCCGCTTACCGCGCTTACATCTATACAACGAAACAGCACGGCATTTACATCCCAGGCAAAATAAAAAAACTGTGGAAAATTACAGCGGTACATGCATTGCATCCCGCGCCAAAATGTGCAATAATGTAGGGAGCCCGCGCGGGAAAACATCGCGCGGCAGCTGCTGCCGGAGAGGGGATAGCAGGCGGATGCAGTATTATCAAAGCGTATTCTCATCGCTGCCGGTGATCGAAACCGCCAGACTGCGCCTTCGGCCATTGACCATGCGTGACGAGCGCGATATGTATCGCTATGCCAGCGATCCGGAGGTAAGTCGCCATGTGCTGTGGGAGGCACATGCTAGTCCGCGCGAAACACGCAGCGTGCTGCGGGCGGCCATCCGTCAGTATCGCGCGGGGGATCCTTCTTCATTCGCGATTGAACGCCGAAGCGATCACCGCATGATCGGCACCATCGGCTTTATGTGGATCAATTGCGAGCACAGAAGCGGAGAAGTGGGCTATTCCCTGGCGCGGGACTGCTGGAATCAGGGATATGCTACCGAGGCACTGCGTGCGGTGCTGCACTTTGGCTTTGATACCCTGCGTCTGAACCGCATAGAGGCACAGCATGAGCTGGACAATCCCGCATCCGGCCGCGTGATGGAAAAATGCGGAATGCGCTGCGAGGGAATCCTGCGGCAGCGGGTATTCAACAAAGGACACTTTTCGGATGTACGCCTGTATGCCGCTTTGCGCAGAGACGGCGTGACTGAAAGCGAACATGTTTAACCATTGATTAAGGAGCGAGATACGATGTTTGAGTATAAAACCCACGGAACCTGTTCCACCCAGATTGATCTGGAAATCGAAAACGGAATCATTACCGCCTGCACCATCCATAACGGATGCCGCGGCAATACGGCCGGCCTTGCCAAGATGGTCATCGGCCGCAAGGCGGATGATGTAAAGGAGCTGCTGCGCGGCATTCCCTGCAGGGGCAATACCAGCTGCCCGGATCAGCTTTCCCGTGCCATTGAAGCCTACGAACAGCAGGGGAAATAAGCATGGCAAACAATAAGCAAAAGAAAACGCCGCTGTGGGTGCGCGTGATGTGCGTCTTCCTGGCATTTTTGATGTGCCTGTCCGTGATCGCCGCACTGATAAACGTATTTTGAGCTTCAAAATAAAATGCAAAAAATATTGCATTTTGCGATTTTGATGCTTGACACAAAATGAAAATTCTGTTATGATATCCGTGGTTAGAGAAGTTTAACCGCCAAAGCAAAGCCGAAAGGCTTTTCTTTCGAGGCATAGGTTAAATATATCTAACCGGAAAGGACGGATTCATGCAGGCATGCTTTGAAGAAGCGCTGATCAGCCACTGCGCCCCGACCCTTGCGGGTCATAAGTGCGGCAGTCTGTTCTCCTGGCGGAAAACATGCGGCCGGGATTTGGCACAGGATGTGGCAATGGTCAACAGAATGCTTCAGCCCAAGGGTGTGCGGGTGCGGCTGCTGAAGTACTGCCCCGCGGGTGCACTGGTATATGTGTACCGTCCCGCCATGCTGCAAAAACGGCTGGCAGATCCGGACATCTGCGCATTTCTGAAAGCACAGGGCTATGAATCGCTTTTGCCTGCGGATGCGCTGGCAGCGCTTGCACGGCGGATTCACTGCGGTCGGGAATTTCCGCATGAAATCGGCATTTTTCTGGACTATCCGCTGGGAGATGTGATCGGCTTTATCAGCCATCACGGTGCAAAATTTCGCTGCCTCGGCTGCTGGAAGGCCTACACCGATGAAGATAAGGCTGAGCGTACCTTTGCCCTGTACCGCAAGTGCAGGCTGGTATATTTGAATTGCTACCACAACAAGGGATACGGTGTTACGCGGCTGACAGTGGCTGCTTAACATACAAGAAACAACTTCGGAGGTTTTTAAGATGAACAAGATTGCCGTTGTTTACTGGAGCGGCACGGGCCATACTCAAGCCATGGCGGAGGCGGTTGCCAAAGCCTGCGGCGCGCAGCTTTTTGCTGCCGATCAGTTTGCTGCCGATCAGGTTGTATCTTACGATGCGATTGCCTTCGGCTGCCCCGCTATGGGCGCGGAGGTGCTGGAGGAAAGCGAATTCCAGCCGCTGTTTGATGCCTGCAAGCCAAGCTTGAAGGGCAAGAAAATCGCACTGTTCGGGTCCTACGGCTGGGGCGACGGCGAATGGATGCGCAGCTGGGAAGAGGACTGCATCTCTGCCGGCGCGATGCTTGCCTGCGACAGTGTGATCTGCATGGATGAGCCGGACGAAAGCGCACTGGCCGAATGCGAAGCACTGGGAAAGGCCTTGCAGTAAAGCCTCTTCCCAAAGGGAGAAGAACAAAATGACAAAGCGTTTACTTAAAAGCAAGCTGTCAACCATTGCGCTGGCAGCTGCGCTGACCGGGATCGGGTGCCTGCTTTCCACGCTGTGCCCCAATATTCTGCCCGCTTAATATCGGAAAAATCAGTATTTGATCCTGCTGCCCCGGGCGTCCTCCTTGCGCCTGTGAACTGTGAACCCACCTTTTTGATCCTTGAAAGACACTGCCTTGCTTGTATCTGATATACCAATCCCTATACCAGACTTTGAAGGGCAACATCAATACTGCTTTTCGTCCGTCGGCTGTTGGGCCAGCCGACGGATTTTTTGCGTATCCGAAAAAATCGGGTACCGGAAAACGGCACCCGATTGGTAATCAGCCTATGCAGTCAATTTTGCTGCTCGGAATCAGTATCCTTATTGCCGGTATCTTTTCTTGCCTTGGCGGACACATCTTGAGCAACGTGCGATACGAAATCTTCGGCTTGATCCATTGCACGGTTGACGGAATCATCAACGGACAGGCCCTTGACGGTATAGCGGCAGCCGAAAACCATGGACAAAAGCATAGCGGCAATGATCCACCAGAACATAAAGATCAGCAGGAGCACGGCGACAATAAAAGGCAATTCCAAGTATACCCTGCCGTTCCTGCTGACCTGCACAGCGGCAGCACTGTATCTGCGGAAAAAGCGGCTGATGCCATGCAGCAAGCGCGAGAAGAAATTTGAAAAATGTCTTTTGCCCGCTGCGAAAGCATCTGTATCTTGGTTTGTACAGCCTTGCTTTTCGGACATCAGCAGAGCATCCGACAAATTCCAGCCGCATGATTCCAATATGCTGCGTGCTTCATCATAGGATATGTTGGCTTTTTCACGCAGCCTGTCTATCATTTCAAGGCGATCCATCGTCTGTAAATATCCTCCGAACCCTCTTGGCATGGACAGAAGAGACACATGAGATGGGCAGACATTTATTTGACGGCCGCTGCTACTACATCCTGCGCATAGAAGAGCTTCTCCTGGGTCTGTACGCCTGCCTTTCCGTCCACCTTCAAACCGTTGCGCAGCTGAAACTCGCGTACGGCATTTTCGGTAGCGCTGCCGTATATGCCGTCTGCTTCACCGCTCAGATATCCCAGCTCAATAAGGCGCTCCTGCAAATTGCGCACGCTGGTGCCTGTGCTGCCCTTGGTAAGCAGGTAGAGCCTTGGCGTGGCGGTGGGGGCAGCGGGCGTCGCGGTGGGTATCTCGGTAGGCGCGAGCGTTGGGGTGGCGGTTACGATGGGGGTGGGAGTGTGCAGCTCCTCATAGGGGATGGGCGTTGCGCCGCCGGCAATGACCGCACTGTTTGCCGCCATTACCATATAGACAATCAATGTTTTCAGGATGTCCACAGCGTTTCTGCTCCTTTCGGTCCAATGCGGTTACTCAGATATCGATGAATTTGCGGAACTCCGGCAATATGCCGATCCCATCGGGATAATGCGCGGCAAACTGCGGGACGGCATGGCTGGGGAAGGAATTCCCCTCGATAAAACGCGGACCATCCGCCGTGATGGCCACATCCCATGCCACAAAGCGTACCTGCGGCACTTTATGCATGGCTTGCAGGCACATATCCATCGCTTCCTGAAAGTACGGAATGGTGAAACCGACAATGGGTGTGCCGGTGATGGGGTGCTTATCGTATACATTGCCCGCCTTATCGGCAGCAACCGTAAGCAGCTTCCCGGTAGCCAAATCCACACGCGCGGCCATGCCGCCCTGATCAACGTTATCCATGACCTTCCCGTTGCCAATACGCAGAAATGCGTATACAACGCCCTCCTGTTTATCGCCCAGCATGGTTGCGATGCGCACGGTGTTGACGGAGGTGGGGCACAGGCTGGCCATGTCGGGATGCTGTATCAGCAATTCTTCCAGAAGTCCCGCTCCCATGGAACGCAGCGTGCTTAAAAAGGCGGGAATATTGTTTTCCCAATCGGCTTTGCTGTATTTGACAATGCCAACCCCGCTGGAGCCTTCCAAAGGCTTAAACAGCACAGACGGCAAATCGCTTAGGAAATCAGCCAGCTGTTCTGCCGTCAGACTGTCGTCCACTTTGACCCATTTGCGGCCGATATAGGGGGAAAACAGCGTATTAAAGGTGGTTTTGTCATCAAAAAAGTGCCAATATGCCTTGTCATTCATGCGGCGGACAATGCTGTTGGAGATGCCGCGGGTGATGACGGTGCGGCGCTGTGCATCATTCAGATTATACATGGCGGCAATTTTATAATCCATGTAGCCCGCATTGTAGCGCAGTGCGCAGTGCAGCATATCCCGCATCAGCCAGTCACGGCTTTTACCGGTTTTTTCATGCAGCATTTTGGCGGTTTGCCGCATTTTTTTACGGTCCATCTTTACGGCGCGCTTGATTGCATAGCTCAGTCTGCTCATGGCTGCGGCACCTTCTTTCAATCTTTACACATTGAAGCGGAACAGCGTCACATCGCCGTCCTGCATCACATAATCCTTGCCCTCGGAGCGAATCAGCCCTTTTTCACGGCAGGCATTCATGCTGCCAAGTTCCTGCAGGGTATCAAAGGAGACGATTTCGGCCCGGATGAAGCCGCGCTCAAAATCCGTGTGGATTTTTCCCGCTGCCTGGGGTGCTTTGGTGCCGCGCTTGATGGTCCAGGCACGGCACTCATCGGAGCCGGCAGTCAGGAAGGAAATCAGCCCAAGCAGGTGGTAGCATGCGGTAATCAGCGTGTCCAGGCCGCTCTTTTCAATGCCCAATTCTTCCAGGAACATCGCCCGCTCATCAGCCTCCATGCCGGCAATTTCCTCCTCAATCTGTGCGGAAATCGCCACGCATTCGGCATGTTCCTGCAGGGCGATGGTGCGCACTGTCTGCACCATGGGGTTGCTGTCAATGCTGTCCAGTGCATCCTCGGCAATGTTGGCCACATAGATAACCGGCTTATCCGTGAGCAGGAACCAGCCGTCCACAATTGCCTGCTCATCCTCCGTGAGGGGACAGGTGCGGGCAGGCTTTCCGGATTCCAGATGGGCGTATAGCTTTTCCGCGGTTTCGGCCTCGGCCGCATACTTTTTGTCGCCGGTCTTGAACAGCTTGCGTGCCTTATCCAACCGCTTTTCCACTGTTTCCATATCGGCAAAAATCAGCTCAAGGTTAATGGTTTCAATGTCACGCGCAGGGTCTACGGAGCCGTCTACATGGATGATATTATCATCCTTAAAGCAGCGGACAACATGCACGATGGCATCGCATTCCCGAATATGAGAAAGGAACTTGTTGCCCAAGCCTTCGCCGTGGCTGGCACCCTTGACCAGACCGGCAATATCCACAAACTCCACACTGGCGGGAGTGATCTTTTTGGGTGCGTACATTTGGGCAAGCACGTCCAGCCGTGCGTCCGGTACTGCCACAACGCCGGAGTTCGGCTCGATGGTACAGAACGGGTAATTGGCAGCCTGTGCGCCTGCATTTGTTATGGCGTTAAAAAGGGTGCTTTTGCCCACATTGGGCAGACCGACGACGCCTAATTTCATAAAACTTTCCTTCTCTCGGGTTTTTCTTGGGTCAAAGCAGCCGGCTTTGACGCCGTATGAACGCGAAAACGCATCCATGCTCCGGCAGCAGACGCTTTTGCGGACAACGCAAACAAGCCTGCTGCGGCAGTCTTATTATATCAGATACGCCTTGACCGCTCAAGCTGTTTTTGTAAAAATTCCCGATCCGGGAAGAATATGGATCGGCAGCGGCTTTGCTTGGCAATTTGTTTTACAAAATACGCAAAATGTGCTATGATGTTCTACTGAAAAACGAGGAGGTGTGTGCATGCTGCGGGTATCCGGAATCAATGTCCCTTTGTGCGCGGACGCAGATGCGCGCGCCTGCACAGCGGCACTGAAAAAGCTGCACCTTACCCGGCAGGATATCCTTTCCTGGCGCGTGGCAAAACACAGCGTGGACGCACGGGACAAAAGCGATGTGCATTTTGTGTATGCCGTTGATCTATCGCTGAAACAGGATGAGAAGGGCTTTCTGGCCCGCTTGAAGCCCGGAACGGCAGTGCTGACCGAACCGGACGAAAAGTTGTCGCCGCCGATTGCCTCTGTGCGTTCGCATGCACCGGTGGTTATCGGCCTCGGTCCCTGCGGCCTCTTTGCGGCGCTGTACCTGGCACGGGCAGGCCTTCGGCCGATTTGTCTGGAACGCGGTGAAAGCGTGGAAAAGCGCGCCGAAAGCGTGAACCGCTTTTTTGACGGCGGACCGCTTAATGAAAACAGCAATGTGCAGTTCGGTGAGGGCGGCGCAGGAGCGTTTTCGGATGGAAAGCTGACCACGGGCATCAAGGATCCGCGCTGCCGGCAGGTATTGACCATTCTCCATGACCATGGTGCCCCGGAGAGCATTCTTTATCAGGCTCATCCGCATGTCGGCACCGACCGTCTGCCGCAGGCGGTAGCATCCATCCGAAATGAGATTATCAGCCTGGGCGGTCAGGTGCATTTCAACGCCCGATTGACCGATGTCAGGCTCAGAAACGGCGCGCTTTGTGCCATATGCTATGAGCAAAACGGCGAGACGTATGAGCTGCCCTGCGAGCAGATGATTTTGGCCGTTGGCCACAGCGCGCGGGATACCTTCCGCATGCTCTATGATGCGGGAGTCGTGATGGAGCAAAAGCCATTCTCGGTCGGCGTGCGCATTGAGCATCCGCAAAGCATGGTTAACCGTGCCCAATACGGCGCGGCGGCGGACAGCCCATACCTTGGCGCCGCAGAATACAAACTGCATGCCAAATTGCCGGATGGGCGCGGCGTATACTCCTTTTGCATGTGTCCCGGCGGACAGGTAATTGCCGCTGCCAGCGAAACGGGCGGCGTTTGTACGAACGGCATGAGCGTGTATGCCCGTGACGGGCAAAATGCCAATGCCGCACTGCTGGTGGATGTCCGCACCGGGGATTTTCCGGATGCGCATCCCTTGTCCGGCCTTTCCATGCAGCGGGAATGGGAACGGCTTGCTTTTGAGGCCGGCGGCAGAGACTATCGTGCTCCGGCACAGCGGACAGAAGATTTTTTGCTTGGCCGCGCTTCCGAAAAAATGGGAGATGTGGTGCCAACCTACCGTCCGGGCGTCACCCCGGCGGATCTGCGCGCGGTGCTGCCTTCCTATGCCGTGGACGGCATCAGGTATGGAATTCGCTTCTTTGCCAGGCAGCTGCGGGGTTTTGATCATCCCGATGCGGTGCTCACGGGCGTGGAAGCACGCTCCTCAAGCCCACTGCGCATCCTGCGCAACGAAAATTTGCAGTCAAGCATCGGCGGCTTGTATCCGGCAGGTGAGGGAGCAGGCTTTGCCGGCGGCATTATGAGCGCTGCGGTGGACGGACTGCGCGTCGCACAGGCAGTTGCCCTGCAGCGGTAGCTTTTTTCAAACTTTACTGATGATATACCTTAACGGAGGTTTTGCATGCAAACGCCCCCTAATAACGCAAACAACAGCTATGAAGAACGCGGCTTTACGGCCGTTCCTGCGGGCGGACAGCAGCCTGCGGCGGGTCAGCCTTATTATGCGCCGCAGCAGCAGATGCCTGTTCAGCAGCAGGTAGGTCCGGGCGCACCGCCGCCTTATGCGCAGTCGGTTCCCGC
Organism: bacterium; assembly: GCA_963624325.1. Taxonomy (GTDB): domain Bacteria; phylum Bacillota; class Clostridia; order Christensenellales; family Aristaeellaceae; genus SFMI01. The sequence goes on along the minus strand of CAVFPH010000067.1, from coordinate 1,490 downwards.
ACAGGGACAGCCTTATCCCAGGCAGCAAGGGCAGGTATATGCGCCTCAGCAGGGGCAGGCATCCCCTCAGCAGCCCATGCCGCAGCAGAATGAGTACCATCAAAATGCCTATCAGCCCCAGCAGCCCGATCCCTTTCCGCAGCGTCAGCAGCCCTACCATGCGCCCAAGCAGCGCGGATACGGCAAGGTAAACCTGATTTTGGGTGCGGTGATCGGCGTGCTGATTATTGTGCTTGGCGCAATTGCGGTATCCCAGATGCTGGGAAACAGCCAGACGCGCACAGCTTATGTCAGCGCCGGAACGCTGGGATCCAACTATACGGGGGATGCGCTCATTGTGCGCAATGAGGTAATCTATACGCAGGAGGGCGTATCTCAGATTGAATATACCGCTACCGAGGGCGAGGTAGTTACGCGCGGCAGCGATGTGTGCACGGTGTATACATCCGGTTTTAATACCCGTGAGTGGACAACGCTGAACAATTACCGTACGCAGATCAAGGAATATCAAAAGACGCTGCTTGCGGAAACAAACATTGAGGCAGACTCTCAGCTGAAGCGCTACAATACCTCTGTGCTTGAGCGCGCGCAGGAAACACAGGCACTTGTGCAGGGAAAAAGCGGAAATCTGCTCAATCAGGAAGAACTGCTCAGCAGCACAATCGAAGAACGTTCCTATTATCTCAAACAGAAATATGCCGATGACCAAAAGCTGAGCCGCTTGTACGATGACGAAAAAACGCAGCTTCAGCGAATCGAAACCTGGACAAAGCCATTTGTGGCGGCGGATCCGGGCATTATCAGCTTTTATACCGACGGCTATGAGCGCGTGCTTACCAGTGAAACCTATGACAGCTTCACCCCGGCCGAAGTCCGCAGCATGTACAACGGCAACTTGCCCTCCACTGCCGAGCTTGGCCGCAACGAGGTAGCCGTGTACCGCTTGGTGCGCCAAGGCGGATATACGGTGCTGATGCTTTGCGATGATGTGGATTGGACCCCCATCGTGGGTGCATCCTATGAGCTGCTGGTGGAAAGCTTTGATAATACCCGCGTGTCGGCCACGGTGGAGTCAGTTACCCGCTCTGGCGGAGAACTGCTGGTGCGTCTTAATGTGGTGGGGGATGTATCCTCCATTCTGTATATCCGCTCCTGCCATGTTCAGCTGTCGGAGAGCATTTACAGCCTGACTGTCCCGGCAAGCGCAATTACCACCGTGGATGGTGAAATCGGCGTGGTGGTTGTGCAGTCGGACGGCAACTATTTCCTGCCCGTCACGGTTATCAGCCAGGATTCCAATGAGGCGCATATTGTGCCCCAGCTGAGCAATATCTTATCCGTCGGTTCGGTAGTGCTGCTGTTCTGACTTTGAAAACACTCTGAACCGGCATGCCGCTGCATAAGACGGAAAACCGCTTACACTGCCCTTTGCATCCGACAGATCTATGGAGAGAACGGCAATGAAATTGCATTCCGGACTGTATGAACAG
>CAVFPH010000066.1:0-11044 GCA_963624325.1 bacterium | reverse complement strand
CTACGGGATAGTAGCTTGCCACATACTCCACACACCTGGCATTGATACCACTGCGGATTGAAATGTCGCCCAAGGGGCGAAAAATGAAGTAAGCTTCTCTCTTTACTGGATTTGGAGAAGCAGCCATAACTTTGCTGACAGTCTGAAATACACATTAATCGACCGGAAAACACAAAGCTCGAGGCAATGGATCGATCTTATTCAGCTGCAATCTGTTTGAACACATATGGATCAATGTTGGTTCTTGCGAGACAGAACTTTTTTTATTAGCCTGATAAGATTTCCTACTACGAAGAGAATTATACTGATAATCAGCATAATTACTTCCCAGCTGAGAGACAATAATACCACTTGCTTTTTTTACTACAATCCCATATGCAGAATATTGCTCCAATAATTTCTTTGCTCCAGAAGAATACTCATCCGCATCCTCAGTTTCTACCCATTCCATGCCCTCCGGAACGTCAAAGCTGATGCCGTATTTTTCAATGGTCACCGATGATGCGGCAAGTGCAGTTGTGCAAAGCAGCAAGCACACAAAGATACAGCAAAGAACTTTCTTCAAAACGATCCCCTCTGTAATTCTGTTTTCCTCAGTGTACCATGCTCTTGAAAAAAGTAAATATATATATTAATCGACCAAAAACCACAAAGCCCGAGGCGGATCCGATATCGGACTTGCCTCGGGCTGATGAATCGGCCTTATTCGGCCTAATTTTGTTTGAGTACGAATTCGCCGTTTTCGGCATCCACCGTCAGCTGTCCGTCGTGCACTTGTCCGGCGATGATGGCGCGGGCACACAGGGTTTCCAGCTTGCTTTGGATCAGGCGCTTCATGGGGCGTGCGCCGTAAATGGGATCGTAGCCCTGCGCCATCAGCAGATCGACGGCCGCATCGGTTACGGTCAGTTTCACCTGACGATCGGCCAGACGCTCACGCAGATGGCCAAGCAGCAGGCCCACAATGCTGCGAACCTGATCGCGTGCAAGGGGCGTAAAGATGACGGTATCATCGATACGGTTAAGGAATTCGGGCTTGAAGGTGCGGCGCAGGATGGCCTGCACATTCTTACGGGCGTCCTCGCTGAGCATGCCGTCCTCGCTGATGCCCTCCAGAATCTCGCCGCTGCCCAGGTTGCTGGTCATGATCAGGATGGTGTTCTTGAAGTCCACCGTTCTGCCCTGACTGTCGGTCACACGGCCGTCATCCAGGATCTGCAGCAGAATATTGAAGACATCGGGGTGTGCCTTTTCCATTTCATCAAACAGCACCACCGAGTAGGGCTTGCGGCGAACTGCCTCGGTCAGCTGACCGCCCTCATCATAGCCCACATATCCCGGAGGTGCGCCGATCAGACGGGATACGCTGAACTTTTCCATGTACTCCGTCATATCGATACGGATCAGGCTGCGCTCATCATCAAACAGCGCTTCTGCCAAGGCCTTGGCCAGCTCCGTTTTGCCCACGCCCGTGGGGCCTAGAAACAGGAAGCTGCCGATGGGGCGGTTTTCATCCGCGATGCCGGCGCGGGAGCGCAGGATGGCCTCGCTGACGGCCTGCACGGCTTCATCTTGGCCGATGACGCGGCGATGAAGCACCTCGGGCAGGCGAAGCAGCTTTTCACGTTCGCCCTCCATCAGCTTGCTGACGGGGATGCCCGTCCAGCGGGATACGATGCGGGCAATTTCTTCCTCCGTCACCTTATCACGCAGCAGGGCGCGGGTTTCGGGCTCCTTGGCCTCCAGCTCCTTGAGCTCTTTTTGAAGCTTGGGCAATTCGCCGTACTTGAGCTGAGCGGCGCGGTTCAGATCGTACGTGTGTTCAGCATGTTCGATTTCGCCGTTCATATGCTCGATTTCTTCGCGCAGTTTCTGTACTTTGCCGATGGACTCCTTTTCATTTGTCCACTTGGACTTCATTTCGTCATAGCGGGCACGCATATCGGCAAGCTCCTTTTGAAGCTCTGCCAGGCGCGTCTGGCTCAGTTCGTCCGTCTCCTTTTTCAAGGCGGCCTCTTCGATTTCATGCTGCATGATCTGGCGGCGGATTTCGTCCATCTCCTGGGGCATGGAGTCCATTTCGGTGCGGATCATGGCGCAGGCTTCATCCACCAGGTCAATGGCCTTGTCGGGCAGGAAACGATCGCTGATATAACGGTTGGAAAGGGTAGCGGCGGCGATGAGCGCGGCATCCTGAATCTTGACGCCGTGGAACACCTCGTAGCGCTCTTTCAGGCCGCGCAGGATGGAAATGGTATCCTCCACCGTGGGCTCATTCACCTGAACGGGCTGGAAACGACGCTCCAAAGCCGCGTCCTTTTCCACATATTTGCGGTATTCATCCAATGTGGTTGCGCCGATGCAGTGCAGTTCGCCGCGCGCCAGCATAGGCTTGAGCAGATTGCCCGCATCCATGCTGCCCTCGGTTTTTCCCGCCCCCACAATCAGGTGCAGCTCATCGATAAACAGCAGGATCTTGCCTTCGCTCTTCTTGATTTCGGCCAGTACGGCCTTGAGGCGTTCCTCAAACTCTCCGCGAAACTTGGCGCCGGCAATCAGCGCGCCCATATCCAGGGAGAAGATGGTGCGATCCCGCAGGGATTCGGGGACATCGCCGCGCACAATGCGCTGCGCCAGTCCCTCGGCAATGGCTGTTTTGCCCACGCCGGGTTCACCGATCAGCACAGGGTTGTTCTTGCTCTTGCGGCTCAGGATGCGCACCACATCGCGGATTTCGCGGTCACGGCCGATGACGGGATCCAGCTTGTGATCCCTGGCCATCTGGGTCAGATCGCTGCCGTACTTTTTAAGGGCGTCGTAGGTATCCTCGGGCGAATCGCTGGTGACGCGTGCCGCGCCGCGCACAGCGGAAAGTGCCTTCAGGAAGCCATCCTGCGTCAGGTTAAAGCGCTGCATGATCTCTTTGGTGGAACGATCCGGCACGCTGAGCAGGCCCAGCATCAGATGCTCCACCGAGATGTATTCATCTTGCATGCGCTCTGCCTGCGCCGCGGCCTCACGCAGGGCCTTATCCATATCGGCGGTTACATATACCTTGCCTTGTTCCCGTCCCGAGCCGCTGACGCGAGGCAGCTTTTCCACTGCCGCCACAGCGGCTTCGTGCACCGCAGAGGCATCTGCCTGCATCTTGCCCAGCAGCTGATAGACCAGGTTATCGGCGCTGTCTGTCAGCGCGGCCAGCAGGTGTGCCTGGGACAGCTCCTGATTGCCGTACTCGCCGGCCAGGGATTGCGCGGCGTTGATGGCGGAAATGCTTTTTTGTGTATATTGATTATCCTTCATAATGCATTCATCCTTTCAGCGAGGAATCGGAAGATCAAAAGTTTGACTAACTTTGACCTTCGATTGATATTATATGCAGTTTGAAGGAATTGTCAAGGGGAAGGAAAAAGATTTTCTCATAAAAGGTGTTTCAAATTTCATCGATCCACTTTTTACGGAATTGTTACATATTTCTGCTTTGACGGCTTGACACTGTAAACCTTTTGTCATAAAATGAGTATGTATAGGTATGTGATATCAGGAGGCCGCTTATGCATCAGACCTTGAAACACCGCGCAGCCGCACTTTTGCTGGCGGTGGTGATGATCCTGTCTTTGTGCCAGACCGCGCTGGGGACGGAATACCCCTGCACGGGCTTTGCCGCGCGTGCCCTTACCGTAACGCGCAGCGCGTCCGCATCGGGCACGGTGCTGTTTACCGTTCCCAAGGGCGATGCCGTGTATATTACCGGCGACAGCGGCGATTATTATATTATCGAGTATGACGGGCAGTCCGGCTACACTCCCAAATCCGGCGTCACGCTGAAAAGCGCCGTTGCGGTCAACAATCCGGATGGTGCATGGCTGGGCACGTATACCGCCCTGCGCCGGGGGGACGAGGGACAGCTGGTAAAAGAGCTGCAAACGGCACTGATTGAGGCGGGCTTTCTGAATGGTACGGCAGACGGCAAGTACGGCGTGCGCACCGCGCAGGCTGTGGCGGATTTTCAGACCGCCAACGGGCTGAACAACTCCGGCTATGCCGATATTGCCACCCAGGGCACGCTGTATGAGACCAAGATCAAAAACAGCCGCGGCAAATTGATTTCCGTAAGCACCCTGCCCTCGGTAGACGGGCTGAGCGTGTCCTACGGAAAGTCAGGCGCGCCGGTTGAAAGCTTGCAGGCGGCCCTGACGGATTTGGGCTATTATACCGGAAAGATTGACGGCAAGTGCGGCAGCGGCACGGTCAGCGCCATCAAGCGCTTCCAGACCAAGAACGGCCTGACTGCCACCGGCACGGCCGATGCCGAAACCCTTGCCCTGCTCTACGGCGGCACGGCCAAGAATGCCAAGGCAACCGCTACGCCTACGCCCACCGCTACCCCCTCCTTGCCCGTAATCGGCTGGGAAAACGGCAGCAGCACCGATACGGTGTATCCCTTTGATACCACCACCACCGATTCCGTTAACCTGCGCAAGCGCGCCAGCACATCCGCCCAGCGCCTTTTGACCATTCCGGCAGGGGCCGAAGTATCGGTGCTCAAGCTCAGCGGCAACTGGGTGCAGGTGGAATACAATAACGGCAAAAAAACATACACCGGCTATGCCATGGCCAAGTTTGTGGATATTCCCGCTGCCTATTACGGCGGCAAGGAGCTGGCCGAGGATCAGCAGGCACAAAAGAAATATACCAGTCTGTCCTCCGGCGCATCGGGCACAGCCGTTTCCACTCTGCAGGAGGCGCTGCATGAGCTGGGATTCTATGACGGCGATATAACCGGCACCTATAATACCGAAACCGCTCAGGCAGTCAAGGACTTTCAGCGCAAAAACAGCCTGCTGCAGACCGGCACGGCTACTGCCGAATTGCAGAAGCTGATCTATGAAGGCAAGCCCCTCAATGCCAAGGGCAAAAAGGTCAGCGTAGCCGTCCTGCCGCCCATCGCGGGCATCAGCATGCAAAAGGGTGATGCCGGCTATCAGGTGGAGGAACTGCAGGCGGCACTGATTGATCTGGGCTACCTGGAGGGCGCAATCACCGGCACCTATGATACCAAGACCGTGGCCGCGGTAAAGGCCCTGCAGAAGGCAAGTGGCCTGAAGGCGGACGGTATTGCGGGCGCGGATACCCAAAAGCAGATCGAGCGTTACCTGACCACCCCCACGCCTAAGATTACCGTAGTTACCCCCACTCCCGCCCCCGTGACAGCCGAAAACGTGATCGTCATTCAGAAGGGCACGCGCGGCCTTGTGGTCACCCGCCTGCAGGAGCGGCTGGTTTCCCTGGGTTACTATGATATCGAGCCGGACGGCATTTTCAACGCAAACGATGTGACCGCATTGAAAGCATTCCAGAAAAAGAACGGCATCAAGGCGGACGGCATTGCGGGCCTAGATACGCAGGTGAAGCTGTATTCCGAGAGTGCGGTTTCCGCCTGGGCTACGGCCACCCCCACCCCGGCAGCCACCCCCAAGCCCGACCTGACGGCCGAGCTTTCCATCGGTTCTTCCGGCACGCAGGTTACCCTGCTGCAGGCGCGGCTGACCAACCTTGGCTACTTTACCGATACCATTGACGGCGCCTTCGGCACCAAGACGGCGCTGGCCGTGGCGGAATTCCAAGGCATGAACGGCCTGACGGCAGACGGCATTGCCGGCGCGGCAACGCTGAAAACCCTCTATGCCTCCACCGCCAAGAACGCGGTAACCATTACCGCTACGCAGACGTCCACCTCTGTGTTTACCGCCGTAAAAATGGGCAACCGCGGAACAACGGTTCGCGAGATACAGAATATGCTTATCGGCTTGGGCTATATGAGCGGCACGGCGGACGGCATCTTCGGCACCAAGACCTACAAGGCGGTTTGCTCCTTCCAGCGCAAAAACGGACTGTCCACCGATGGCGTTGTAGGCACAACTACCTATAATGTGCTGTGCAGCCTGAGCGGCAGCACAAGCAAGAGCCAGGGCAACACCGTTACCGGCACCACCTTCAAGGCACCCGATGCCAGCGAGGTGCGCTTTGCCGACTGGTATCGGGAGACGCGCGATGTCGTGCGCAGCCTGCCCGATGCGATTGTATACGATTACACCACCGGCCTGCATTACAACGTGCATATGTTCAGCTTCGGCAAGCACTGCGATGCCGAGCCCGTAACCGCCAGCGATACGGCCATCATGCGTCAAATTATGGGCACGGACAACTGGGATCCCCATGCGGTATGGATCATCCTGTCCGACGGCCGCGTGTACATGGCAAGCACCCACAGCAAGGGGCATACGGTGGACCATAACGCGACAAACGATCTGGACGGGCATATCTGCATCCATTTCCCGCGGGAAATGAGCGATACCGAAAAGAAGAACATGCCCTATGCCACCCGCCACCAGAACGAAATTCTGCGTGGCTGGGCGGAAACGCAGAGCATGATTCAATAACCGCCCTGCGCATTGACCACTTATCAATTTCATATCAAAGGACTGAAAGCATGCTGAATATTGCCATTGACGGGCCCGTCGGCGCGGGAAAATCCACCATAGCGGATGCTGTTGCGAAACAATTGCATATCCTGCACCTGGACACGGGCGCAATGTACCGTGCCGTCGGCCTTGCCGCGCTGGATGCGGGCGTTGATGTTCAAGATGAATCTGTCGTGACCGCGCTGTGCGAGGCAGGCGGTGCGCACGTGGATGTGCGCTACCGGGACGGCGCGCAGGTGACCTTGCTAAACGGGCAGGATGTCAGCACGCGCATCCGCACCCAGCAGGCGGGAACGGCCGCCAGCGCCGTTTCGCGCTATGCCGCCGTGCGCAGGATGCTGGTGCTCCGCCAGCGGGAAATCGCCGCCGCGCAGCCTATGCTGCTGGACGGCCGGGATATCTGCACGGTTGTCCTGCCGGATGCGCCGGTCAAGATTTATCTGACCGCCTCGGCGGAGGCACGCGCCCGCCGCCGTATGAATCAGCTGCTGGAAAAGGGCGAAAGCGCGGAATTTGAAGATATTCTGCGGGAGGTAAACGCCCGCGATCATCAGGATATGACCCGTGCGGTGGATCCCCTGCGGCAGGCACCCGATGCCCAAGTAGTGGACAGCACGGACCTTAATTTTGATCAAACTGTGCAGGCAATCCTGCGCATTGTGGAGGCATCCTATGCAGAATAACCCTGAGAAAGAAACGATCAAGCCCGAGCGCACCTTCGTATATACCCTTGCGCGCATCATCTTCGGCTTTCTGTTCCACACCATTTTCCCCTTGCGCTACCACAACACGGAAATTGCCGATGAAATGGACCCGCCCTACATCATCATGGCAAACCACCGCAGCTTTGCCGATCCCCTTGCGCTGGCCGTACCGGTCAAAAAATACGAGATCCGCTTTCTCGGCAAGCGTGAACTGGCCAAGGGCAAATTTAAAAACTGGCTTTTTGCCAAGCTGCATATGATCATGGTTTCCCGCCATGCCACCGATATGGCCGCCATGCGCCAAACCATTCAGGCCCTGCGGGAAGGGCATATCCTGGGCATTTTCCCGGAAGGAACCCGCCATCAGCCCGAGATGATGCAGGAAGTGGAAAGCGGCACGGCCATCATTGCCCTGCGCGCTCACGTCCCGCTGCTGCCGGTGTATATCGACGGCAAGATCCGTCCGTTTCACCTGACGCATGTCTATTTCGGCAAGCCTATGCAGATTGACGATCTGTATGCCCAGGGCATCAGCAATGAAACCGCCCGTGAGCTGTGCACGCGGATTCATGATACGTTTTATGCCATGCGGGATGCCGCCCATACGGGCAAATGAGCATTGTGCACAAAATATCACGCTGATTATTATGCAAATAGCAGAAATTCGCATCTTTCAAAAAATTTTTTAAAAATTTGCAGGAAAAGCAGGAAAGACGGCGAATTAACTTCTATTCAGCAGGAGTAGGGGGATTTTCGAATGCCCTGTACCGTGGCAAAGCATGCCGGCTTCTGTATGGGCGTCCGCCAGGCCGTGGAAAAGGCCGAGCAGGCAGCCCAAAGCGCCCGTGAGCGGGGGATTCCCTGCTATTCGCTGGGCGAGGTGGTGCACAATCCGCTGGTTACGCGCCGCCTGCAGAAAATGGGCGTGCAGGTTGTCTCTCGCGTGGAGGACGCCCGCGGCGGCCTGCTGATCCTTCGCAGCCATGGGGTTGCGCCCCGGGTGCTTAGCGATTGCCGCGAAAACGGCGTGGAGTATGTGGATTGTACCTGTGCCCGCGTGCGTGCACTGCATGAGCGCGTGGCGGCCTACAGTGCCGATGGCTTGCCCGTGGTGCTGATCGGCGACGAAGGGCATCCCGAAGTGCAGGGCACGGCGGGATGGTGCAAAGGCAGCGTATACACGGTGTCGGATGCATCGGGCGCCGCTGCACTGCCTGCGCTGGACTGCGCACTGGTTGCCAGCCAAACCACATTGCCCATGGAAAGGTGGCAGTCCCTGCTGCCCATCCTGCGGCAAAAGATTTCACGCCCCGATTTTTACTGCTCTATCTGCGCGGCAACGCGCGTGCGGCAGCAGGCCGCACGGGAGCTTGCCCTGTCCTGTGACCGCATGATTGTGGTCGGAGGACGGCAAAGTGCCAACACGCGAAAACTCTACGAGGCATGCCTGGCACTGTGCCCCAACACCATTTGGGTTGAAAGTGCGGCGGAAATTCCGCCCCGCTTTGCCGATATCCACGCAAATCAAATTGGTATAGCCGCCGGCGCATCCACACCGGATTGGTCATTTAAGGAGGTTGTCACTGCAATGAACGACATCGAAACCAAAGTGCTCGAAAACGAGCCCGCCGCCAACGAGGCCGCGAAATCCATCGACGAAAACGACTTTATGGCTAGCGTTGAGGCCTCCATGCGTCGTATCCATACCGGCCAGACCGTGACCGGTAAGGTGATCCAGGTGACTGATGACGAAGTGTGCGTCGATATCGGCTACAAGTCCGATGGTCTGATCAAGCGTGCTGATCTGGTAGATCAGGATGCAAAGGTCGGCGATCAGATCGAAGTAGAAGTTGTCAAGGTAAACGACGGCGAGGGCAATGTGATCCTCTCCCAGCGCAACATGATCAACAAGAAGGCCTGGGATGCCCTGATGGCCAAGCGTGACGCCGGCGAGTATGTCGAAGGCGTTGGCAAGGAAGCCGTTAAGGGCGGCCTGATCTGCATGGTGGATGGCGTTCGCGCATTTGTGCCCGCTTCCCGCCTGAGCAAGCGCTATGTTGAAAAGATCGATCAGTTTGTGGGCCAGACCATGAAGCTGAAGATCATTGATGCCGATGCCGCCAAGAAGCGCATCGTCTGCTCCCGCAAGGATGTTATCCTGGAGGAAGAGGCTGCCAAGAAGGCCGCTGCCTGGGAAAAGATCGAAGAAGACGCGATCCTGCACGGTATCGTCCGCCGCTTCACCGATTTCGGCGCATTTGTGGATCTGGGCGGCGTAGACGGCCTGATTCACATCACCGATCTGGCTTGGTACCATGTGGGTCATCCCAGCGAAGTGCTGAGCATCAACCAGGAGATTGATGTCAAGGTACTTAAGGTGGACCGTGAGCGTGAGCGCATTCAGCTGGGCTACAAGCAGCTGCAGGCCATGCCCTGGGACAACATCGAGGAGAAGTACCCCGTCGGTCTGATCTTGGAGCGCAAGGTTGTCCGCATCCGTCCCTTCGGCGCCTTTGTGGAGCTGGAGCCCGGCGTGGATGGTCTGGTGCATATCAGCCAGGTTGCCCTCACCCGCGTAAACAAGGTAGAAGATGTGCTGACCCCCGGTCAGGATGTAACGGTGAAGGTTCTGGGCGTTGATCCCGCTGCGCACCGCATCAGCCTGAGCATCCGCGAAGCACTGGAAGACAAGGCTTTTGACTTCGGCGAAGGCATTCCCGAGGAAGAGTTCCCCGCGGAAGAGCAGCCGGCAGAATAAGAAGCTGTTCACTGATTAACAAAACCCGCAAGTCGGCGAAACGTCGGCTTGCGGGTTTTTGATGAACGGCACGTTTCAGCGGCAGGCAGCCATGGCCTGTGTCAGCGCACTCATGGCGTTGGTAAGCGCTGCGGCATCGGGGTAAGCGCTGATGACCGTGCTCAGATTGGAAATCGCCGATTGCAGGGCGGCATAGCCGCTGTGATCGGGGCTGAGGGCAGACAGCTGCGCCTGTGCAGCCGTCAGCAGGGTTTGGGCATCGGGCAGCAGCTGATCACGCACAACGGGATCGGTCACGGCAGCCGTTCCGCTTGCCGTTGCGGCGGTGTGCAGCGTGCAGGTCAGGGTGGAGAGCAGGGCATTGTTGTAATTGCTGTCGCCGCTCAGCCTGAGGGACGCAAAGCTGCCCAGATATTCGGTCAGCACGCTTTCATATTCGGTGCCGATAAACTGATACAGCGGATGTCCCGCCGGCAGAGTAATCACCGATGCAGTTTCCACCGACGGGCAGTATTCCGTGGCCAGCTCGCCCGATACCGTGCAGAGCGTTACCTCGTGGTGCATCTGGCAATAAGTGGTGGGAACGCCGTCTGCCGGCCAGTAATCGGTATAAACCTTGTAGCCGTTGGCATCCTTGCGGCAGGCATCGGTGGCCAGCTGTCCGCTGACCCCGCAGGTGGTTACCCGAACCAGCCCGTAATCGGAGGCCGATCCCGACAGAATATCGCGGTTGGACAGGTTCTTTTGCGTATGGATTTTGCTCATGAACTTCTGCCACAGCGCGGCGGCACTGTTCCCGCCTGTGGTCTTTGAGGACAGTGACTTGTAGTTGTCATGGCCGATCCAGACCGTGCCGCAGTACCAGCCTGTCATGCCGGCAAAAAACACGCCCTTTTGATCGGAGTTGGTGCCGGTTTTGCCGGCTACGGTCTGTCCGCTGATCTTGGCTTTTGTGCCCGTACCGCTGCTGACCGCTTCTTTGAGCATATCGATGGTCAGATAGGCAGTGGACGGGCTGAACACCTGATAGCTGGTCTGGTTGGCGTGGGCATCATAGATCACGTTTCCGTTGCTGTCCGCAATGCCCAGGAAAGTGA
>CAVFPH010000065.1:0-11045 GCA_963624325.1 bacterium | reverse complement strand
CGGGTATCAGCTGGTGCGTGAGGCCGAAGAAGTGCTTGCAATTTCGGAATCCACGCTGTATCCTGTGCTTCGTCGGCTGGAAACAAGCGGTGCGCTGCGTGTATACAGCATGGAGCACAACGGCCGCCTCCGCAAATATTATGCGATTACCGATGAAGGCAGGCAAAAAATTCAGGCTTTTCTGCAGGAATGGGAAGCCGTCATGAAGGTATATGAGTTTATTAGGAGGGAAGAGGCATGACCCGCGAACAATTTTTAAATGAATTGCGCAAAGCACTTTCCGGCATGAAAACGGATGAGCTGGAGGGTGTGATTTCGTACTATGATGAGATGCTGGACGACCGTATGGAGGCCGGCATGAGCGAGGAAGCTGCCGTGAATGCCATGGAACCGGTGCAGGTAATTGCTGCACGGGTGCTCAGTGAAGCGGATGTAAGCGCTGATGCATCCGCGACAAGCGAAAAGAAAGAAAACAAAAATCAAGTGATTTGCCGCCCGGCATCGGAAATCAGCTGCCTGCATATCGCGGCTGAAAACAAGCGGATCCTGTTCCGCAGCGAGGAAACGGAAGAAATCACGCTTCGATACACGATCGAGGACGATACCATTTTTGAACTGCACGAAAATGGAGATACTTTGACGCTGGAATGTCGCTGCAGGCCGATCAGCAGCTGCTTTACGAGCGTTCAAAACGGCTTCAGCCTGGATGGATTACTTGATGGTATCGGAAAGTTTCTGAACAGTGTGGGCAACAGCATCGTCGGAGGAGACAGTGAGCCGATTGAGGTAATATTGCCCCGTGTGTATTGGGGAAAGATAGAAGCGGAAAGCAGAAATGCACGCATTACCATGGAAGGGGTTACCTGTTCTCAAGACATTCGGCTGAGCACAACTAATGCTCGTGTCGTCATGAATGATGTTGTGGTACGCGACGCAGCTGTGCATACGACCAACGGACGCATCGAACTGCACACTGTATATGCAAGCAACGGACTGAACGCAGGCAGTACAAACGGTCAGATTATCGCCGAAAATCTGAGCACAGATCAGAAGCTGTCGCTTGCGACGACAAACAGCAGGGTTACACTTACCGATGTATCCGGCAAGGATATCGATATCCGCACCAGCAACGGCTCCGTCAGCGGCACTGTTCGCGGCAATAAGGAGGATTACACCATCCGCAGTGTTACAAGCAATGCCGGAAACAATTTGGCAAACCGTGAAGGCGGCGAGAAGACACTGAATATCGTTACCAGCAACGGCGCGGTCAATGTGTCTTTTACGGGTTCGCAGCAAGCGGAAGAAGAATAAAATACTTGCCGATTGCCGCAGTGACAGACAGCTTTTGAAACGCGTTTCCCAGTCTTGACAAAGTATAGACCTTGAATTATAATTAATTAACAAATCCACGATGAAAGGTGCGTTTTTCATGGGCTACTTTGTATTCAAGAAGACTGCTTCCGGTGTGAAGTTCGATCTGTATGCCGGCAATCATGAGGTAATTGCTACCAGCGAAGTGTACAAATCCGATCCCTCCTGCCGCAAGGGTATCGCCAGCGTGCGCCGTAATGCGCCCATTGCCAACCTGCAGGATATGACCGTTGAGCCTGTTGCCAAGGTAACATGCCCCAAATTTGAAGTGTACATTGACAAGGCCGGTGAGTATCGTTTCCGCTTGAAGGCCACCAATGGACAGGTTATTGCTACGTCCGAAGGATATGCTGCCAAAGCCGGATGCATGAACGGCATTGAGAGCGTACGCAAGAATGCCGCTGATGCCGATATCAAGGTGAAAGAATAAACCGACGAATGCAAGCGCCGTACCGATGAAAAATTCGGTGCGGCGCTTTTTTGTTTGCCGCATACGAGAAAAACCACCGGTTATGGCAGACCGTGGAAAGATGGTAAGGAGGCTATGCGAAACGAAGAAACATGAAGAAGCTTGTCGAACCATTTACGGACAGCAAGAACAATTAAGACAAGAAAAAAGGCCGCTTCAGCAGCGGCCTGAGAAAAGGTTGCGGCTATTAAACCTTTCGGCGCGTCTTCAGACGCATACCGGTCAAATGCCCTGATGGCTTGGCGCATACCACGCTTAGTCGGTGGTTTTGATTTTAAATCTCGGCGAGTGCTCCTTGAAGCGATGCTAGATTATGGATGCAGAACTGTTCCGCGAGTGTCGCCGGCGATTACCTTCAGGATGTTTTCAGGCTCATCCAGCCCAAAGACGCGCACCATCGGGATGGCCTGCTCGGTCAGCATGGCAAAAGCTGCTGTATCCATTACGCGAAGCTGACGCTCCAACGCTTCGTTGTAGCTGATGTCGGGGATCAGACGGGCATTGGGATCCTTGTTGGGGTCAGCAGTGTAAACACCATCCACGTTTTTGGCAAGCAGAAGCATGTCTGCCTGCATTTCGGCGGCACGCAGTACAACGGCGGTATCCGTGGTAAAGAAGGGATTGCCGGAACCGCCGGCAAAGAAAACAACTTTGCCGTCCGCCATGGCCTGACGAGCCGATTGAACATTATAGGGCTCGCATACGCGCGGCATATCAATCGCGGAAAAAACAATTGCCTTGCCGCCGGCACGTTCTACGGCATCCCGCATGCAAAGACAGTTGATTACCGTGCCCAGCATTCCCATATGGTCGGCAGTGACGGCATCCATGTCCTTTGACTGACGACCACGCCAAATATTGCCGGCACCTATTACAACGCCCAGCTGAGCCCCGGAGGCGGCAACATCGGAAAGAATTCTGCCTACGCGCAGAATTTTTTCCTGATCAAACAAGTGACCGTTTTCGCCCAAGGCTTCACCGCTGAGCTTGAGAATGATTCGTTTTGTGGTTGCGGACATAAAGACAGACCTCCCTGACGGCATGAAAAACGGCGGACGTTTAAGCGTCCGCCGCTGTTAAACTTTACGCCTTTTTGGTCATTTCGGCGATCTCGGCAGCCAGATCGCTCTGCTTCTTCTCAATACCTTCGCCCAGCTTATAGCGAACGAAACGGCGAATGCTGACCTTCTCACCGGTCTTGAGCGTGCTCTCGTGCAGCAGGGTCTGGATGGTGATATCGGGATCCTTTACATAGGGCTGATCCAGCAGGCAGACTTCCTTGCAGTACTTTTCGATGCGGCCGTCTACGATCTTTTCGATGATCTGAGCAGGCTTCTTGCTGTTCTTCTCATCGTTCATGACCTGCTCACGGGCGATGCGGCGCTCTTCCTCAAGCTTCTCGGCGGGAATTTCATCCTTGGAGACATATTCGGGGGCAGCAGCGGCGATGTGCATGGCCACGTTGTGGCACAGTTCCTTGAAAGCATCGGTGTTGGCAACGAAGTCGGTTTCGCAGTTGATCTCAACCAGCACACCGATCTTGCCGCCCATATGGATGTAGGACTCAACAGCGCCTTCGGCGGCGACGCGGCCACTCTTCTTGTTGGCGGCAGCCAGACCCTTTTCACGCAGATATTCAACGGCAGCTTCCATGTCGCCGTTGCTGGAAACAAGCGCCTTCTTGCAGTCCATCATGCCGGCCTGAGTGCGCTCGCGCAGCTCTTTTACCATTGCAGCAGTTACTTCAGCCATGGGGGATAACCTCCTGATTTTTATAATTACTGATTATTCGGCGTCATCGGCAGCTTCTTCAGCAGGCTGCTCTTCGCCATCCTGAGCGCCCTGACGGCCTTCCAGCACAGCATCGGCCATCTTGCCGGCAATCAGTTTAACAGCGCGGATTGCGTCATCGTTGCCGGGGATTACATAGTCGATTTCATCGGGATCGCAGTTGGTATCAACAATACCTACGATCGGAATACCCAGTGCGCGGGCTTCGGATACGGCGATGTGCTCCTTGCGGGGGTCAACAACAAACAGCGCGCCGGGGAGAGACTTCATCTCGCGGATGCCGCCCAAGTTGGCCAGCAGCTTTTCACGCTCATGCAGCAGCTTGATAACTTCTTTCTTGGGCAGTACGTCAAACTGGCCGTTCTGCTCCATGCGGTCAATCTGATTCAGACGCTCAATACGGGTCTTGATGGTCTTGTAGTTGGTCAGCATGCCGCCCAGCCAACGATTGTTCACGTAGAACATATTGCAACGCTTGGCTTCGCTTTCGATGCTTTCCTGAGCCTGCTTCTTGGTGCCGACGAACAGGATGGTTTTGCCTTCCATAGACAGGTTGCGGACGAACATGTAAGCTTCGTCGATCTTGCGAACGGTCTTCTGCAGGTCGATGATGTAGATGCCGTTGCGCTCAGTGAAGATGTACTGAGCCATCTTGGGGTTCCAGCGACGGGTCTGGTGACCGAAGTGTACGCCGGCTTCCAGCAGGTGCTTCATAGAAATGACAGCCATGGTGTTTCCTCCTTGTTTTACCACCGCGGGGGCAGAATTTTTGCCTGCCAACCCCATAGGGGGCACAAGCGGCAAACCACCCGCGTGCGTGATCCGATAGATTATATCATAATATGCTCAGCATATGCAAGCCCTGAAATTTCCTTTTTGCGGAAAATTCGCAAATAATCGGTTCAAAGTGTCTTCACATGCTGTTTTGTCATCTATCAAAGCAAGCTGAGCTTATGCCGAGTCATCTGCCAAGGGATGATCCAAATCCAAGCGGTTCAGCGGCTTCACAATCCGCCGCGCAAGGCGGCGAGCCAGCAGTGCAGAGAGAATCAGCATGGCGGCCAAAATAAAAAGAATCGGCTGCAGCAGGCCCAGCACAAGCAGGCCGATTGTAGCCCTGCTGACAGACAGCCGCAGCACAGAACCATCCGAAAGACGGCGGGCAAGATAGGATGTCTTTTCCAGACGTGTGGAAGAATAGCGCACACTTTCGCCAAAGCCGCTGCTTAGTGCATCTTGAACTTCCAGCCGGTAGCCGACGTTGAGCACGGTTTTAATGATATCGCCGTAAGGACCGAGCTTTTGACGAAGGGTCAGAATATGCGTATCGATGGTTCGGGTCTCCCCGCAGTAATCCTCTCCCCACACTTTGCTGAAAAGCTGATCCCTTGTAAAGGCAATGCCGGGATTGAAAAGAAACAGCCGCAGCAGTTCAAATTCTTTATAGCTCAGGACAATCTCATTTCCGCTTCCGTTACCATGCGGCGTGCCGGATCAAGAACCAGGGTATCGAGCTTCAATAGCTCTTTGGACGGTTTGGGAGTGCATCTGCGCAGCACCGCCTTAACGCAGAAAACCAGTTCCATCACGCCAAACGGCTTTGCAAGATAGTAATCCGCGCCAAGATCAAGCCCCTGTATTTTATCCATCTCGGCACCCTTGGCGGTTGCCATTACCACCGGGATATCCCGATACTCCGGCACCGAGCGCATACGGCGAAGCAATTCTATTCCGTCTATGCCGGGCAGCATAATATCCAGCACGACAAGATCCGGATGCTCCTGCTGCAGAGCATTCCAGAAAGCAGTACCATCTTCAAACCCGCGTGCTTCAAGACCGGTAGCGCGCAGTGCATATACTTCGATATCCCGAATGCTCGCGTCATCTTCAACGCACCAGATCCTGCTTATTCCTCCTTATGAACGCCGGTTACCGAGAAAAATATCCATTCGGCAATGTTAACGGCATGGTCACCGATACGCTCCAGATGCTTGGCAATCATCAGCAGGTCCAGGGCATTGCTGTTCGTCAAAATCGAAATCGCCGTTTGGCAAAATGTTTGTAAGATCTCCGGATAAATAAAGCTGCCGTCGACAATTCGCCGACGGCAGCTTGCGAAAAGTGAAAACGAATATTGCAATTACGACATTTCCATACAAAGGGATTGGCGAAGCATTTCTTGGCGTACATCCGGTTTGCCGAGCACCCACATCAGTTTTGCAACGGCAGCTTCGGTGGTCATATCTCTTGCGTTATAGATGTTGCTGCCGGCAATATCGCGCCCGACCTCATAAATCGAAAAGTCGGCTTTTTCATACATGCATTGCGTGGCAACCAGGGTGATGATTCCTTGAGCGGACAGCTCATGCAGGGCACCGACAAGGTTGCGGCGAATGTAGTGGAGCCCGCCAAGGCCGAATGCTTCCATCACAAGCCCTTTGCAGCCCATGGAAGCAATGTGGCGAAAAACATCGGGGGAAGTGCCGGGAAAAAGCTTCAGCAGAAAGACGTTCGGGTTGATTTCATCGCCGAAAGCTTCATTCGGCAAAGCCAGATGCGGAAATTCGCGGTATATATGCAGCCCGATTGCATCGCTTTCGCCGCACATAGGGGCGTTGACGCTGTCAAACGCATCAAAGGATGTTGTGCGCATTTTGACCGCCCGCGTACCCGCAATCAGCTTGTGATGAAAGCACACATACACACCGCGTGAAACCGTGCGCGCGGCTTCTGCGGCCTCCAACAGGTTGACGCGGGCATCCGTGATGGCATGGTCCAGCGGAAGCTGAGAACCAGTCAGAATGACAGGTTTATTGACGTCAAGCAACATAAAAGAGAGGGCAGCGGCAGTATAAGCCATGGTATCCGTGCCGTGGGTGATAATACAGCCATCCGCATCCAGCAGGGCCTTGCGCACAGCCGCAGCCAGAACACGCCACTCTTCGGGTTGGATATTGCTGGAGTCCAAATGAAAAATATCCTGCCCGATGCAGCCTTCAATTGGGCAGTGATGCAGAATATCCGCAGCCGTCAGGGCAGGGGCAAGGCCGCGATCCCCCTGAATGCTGGCAATGGTACCGCCGGTTGCGAGCAGAACAAGACGCTTTGCCATGGAGAGAGGTTCCTTTCGATTGATAGCACCAGTAGTATATCACCGGATCCGCAAAAAAGAAACAGGAACGTTGAAGTGATTAAAACGACAAAACGACAAAATTTTCAAGTTTGGCATGCGCACTGTGGACTTTGCCTGTATAATGTGTTATAATCTATTTCCAATTTGTAGATATCGAGGTTGCAGCTATGTCTTTCAGCTTGATCCGTGCTAATGAATTGACCAGCTTGGATTTGGTGATCCGTATTTTTGTCGCTGTACTTATCGGCTGCGTTGTGGGTGCAGAACGCGAGTATAAAAACCGCCCTGCCGGACTGCGTACCCATGTACTTGTGTGCTTGGGTGCGTGCATGATCGCCCTTGCCGAGGGGCTGTTTACAATCAATATCGATAATACTACCAGCAGCAATGTCACATACAACTTCGGCCGTCTGTGCGCGCAGGTAATCAGCGGCATCGGCTTTCTGGGTGCGGGTACAATCTTTACGCAGCGGAAGAAGATCGCGGGTCTTACTACCGCAGCTTCTCTGTGGAATACGGCTTGCCTGGGCATCGTGACCGGATACGGCTACTACTGGTTGGCTTTGTGCGGATGCGCGCTTGTGCTGGTTACCCTGATGCTTTTGCAGAAGGTAATCCGCGTCAACGCAATCAAGCGTGTAGAAGTTCGCTTCAGCAATCGTGCTGAAACCATTCCCTTCATTAATGGTTTCTTTGAGAAAGCCGGAATCAAAGTATTGGACTTGGACTTCCACATTGAATCGGCAAGTGAGGATGCAGCCAAGACAGACAATCAGTATACCAATACGTACACACTGCACTTGCCAAACAAACTCAGCTACACGGATGTAATTAACCAGCTTGCTGCCTATCCGCATATTACCTCCGTAAGAACAACCAACACTTAACAAGGATAAAAAGACGGCCGGTGCTGCGATCAGCAGTGCCGGCCGTTTTCGTATGTTTGAACCGCTTTCGGACAATGAATTACTTCAACTTAAGTTCGATGCGCTCGCCGACAGGGGTATTTCCGTTTTCGTCAAGACGGTAGATCTGTGCATAAAGCAGATCCGGAACTTCAGCCATGGCATCATAGGCTGTCAGCACAATGTTTTCTTCAGAGGAACTGATGATGGAACTTAAGAGCGTGCAATTCAGTTCATCACCATTTGCATCCATGATTTTCAGGCTGTAGTAACGGCCGCCTGTGCTCTCAAGTGTGGCCTTGAACATTGTAATGAGCTTGGTAAATGTGATGCCGATTGATGCAACGCTGCCCGGATCGTTTGTGCAATTGGGCATGGTCAGCGAAATCGTCTTTTCGGTGTTGCTGCCGGGAGTATAGGCAGGTGTCAGGTATCCGGCCGCACGCTCGTCCGTCTCTTCGCTTTCGGCAGTTACATGGGCGACGCCCACCTTAAGCTGCAGCTGATCAAACTGCTGATCTACGGCACTGAAAACAAACTGGACGGTAATAACGTTGGATGCTTCACGCTGACCATCCATCATCCAATCGCTGCCGATGGGCTCGGACACGCCGTTGTGCAGAAAATAGATGTGTGAATCCAGCAGCCAGTAGTACGATCCGTACTCGGCCAGGTAGTCGGCGCGGGTTTTGCTCCATTCTTCTTCAGACATGTTTACCAAATCGGAATACAGGAACGTTCCCTCCGGCGCACGGAATTCCATGAAAACTGCGCCAACGTGACCGTCGGTCAGCAGTTCCTTCAGCGTGACCTGCACATCACCTAACATGAGGGTGTTCTGGGCAAAATCACTCTGAATCATCTGCTGCTGTTCTTCATTCAAAGTATCACTATACTGTGACAGGTACTTCAGAATATCGCTGCTTGTCAGGGCCAGTGCCGTGGCACCAAGCAGCAGTACAGCACAAACGGCAAGACAAAGGGTACGAATTATGGCTCTTTTCATGACTTTTTCCTCCTTTTCAAGGTGAGATAATGTGAAGGAAACACGTTCTTGAAGCGCATTTGGAATTGGGCCGTATGCAGCCTGCCAATCTTCTCTTTTCATTCAATTTCCTCCTTGAGCAGCTCCCGCAACTGATCTCTTCCGCGGGAAAGGCGGGAGCATACAGCTCCTACGCTGATGCGCAGGGCATGGCTGATGTCTGAAACGCTGAGACCTTCCATGTAGTACAGCACGATTACGATGCGCAGCTTTTCAGGCAGAACATCCAATGCCACCCGCAGCGTTATGCTGATATCCGCATGATTGTTTTCTGCCGGCGAATCGGGCAGCGTTTCTACGGGCATCAGCCGTGCCTGTTTCCGCTGAATGGCAATGCACTCTCTAATCAGAATGCGGATCAGCCAAGTATCAAAGTACTGTACATGCCTTAAACCGGCCTGCTTTTCCCAGGCACGCAGAATCGCCTGCGAAATTGCATCCAGCCGATCATGCTCGCCGCGAAGATAGGCACAGGCAATGCGGTACATACGATTCTGCAGGGCTGCAACATGGCGAGTAAACTCCTCCTGGTTCAATAAGCGGTCCCTCCTTTGCTGCAAAGCGCTTTGCACCTATTAGAAGCGGAAAGGGAAGAATATATTCATAAAAAAGAAAAACCAACTGCAAAGAACAATCCGATGCCATGAAGGAAGACGGATTGTTCTTTGCAATCGGCTAATAAAAATGTTTAGGGGCAAGAGCATCGATGCGGCTGTTTACGCCACGGTGCCGTTCTCAGTATACATGGCATACAGCTGCGCGTAGAGTCCGCCCTTTTTGATCAGTTCCTGATGCGAGCCTTGTTCCTGGATTCCATCTTCCGTAAGCACCCAGATAACGGATGCATTGCGGATGGTGGTAAGGCGGTGTGCGATGGTGAATGTCGTGCGCCCATGCGCCAGCTTTTCGAGCGACTGCTGTACAAGACGCTCACTTTCGTTGTCCAGCGCACTGGTAGCCTCATCCAATATCAGAATTGCCGGATTCTTGAGGAAGACGCGGGCAATGGATATACGCTGCTTTTGACCGCCGGAAAGCTTTACGCCGCGCTCGCCCACATAAGTATCATAGCCGTTGGGCAGCTGGGAGATGAATGCATCCGCGCCGGCCTGCTTGGCAGCCTCGATAACCTGCTCCCGCGTGGCACCGGGCTTTCCGTAGGCAATGTTTTCTTCAACGGTACCCGAAAACATATATACTTCCTGCTGCACCATGCCGATACTGTTGCGGAGAGATTCCAGCGTAACATCACGGATATCCTGGCCATCGATGGTGATGCGTCCCGACGTTACATCGTAAAAACGGGGAATCAGGTTGCAGAGCGTGGTTTTTCCGCCGCCGGATGGGCCGACAATGGCAACATTCTGCCCGGCTTTCACCTGCATGTCAATGTTGCCAAGCACCTCGTGATTTTCGTCGTCGCTGTAATGGAAATTGACATGATCAAAGCACACATCTCCGCGCACGTTGCACAGCGGCTTGGCAATGGGGGAATCCTTGATATCACTGGGTGCATCCATGATTTCGCAGAAACGCTCTATGCCGGTAAGACCGCGCTGAAGCTGCTCTGTAAAATCAACAATGGTGCGGATGGAGGTAAGCAATGTGGATACATACATCAGATAGGCGGTATAGTCGCCGATGCCTATCTTTCCGTTGATGAGAAACAAGGCACCGGCTACGACGACGATGATGTACATCAGGCCGTCAAACATGCGTGTGGAGGTTCCAAAACCTGCCATGTAGGCATACTGACGTTTTTTGCATTCCAGAAAGCGCAGATTTCCCTTGGCAAATTTTTCTTCTTCAAGGTGTTCGTTGGCAAAAGATTTTACCACACGGATTCCCAGCAGCGTGTCTTCAACCTGCGCGTTGATTTCGCCTACCTGGTGACGGCAGTCCTTGGAAGCAGCACGCATGAGGCGGTTGAAATAGCGGGTAAAGAAGATCATAAAGGGGAGTACGGCAAAAATCATCAGCGTCAATGTGACGTTCATGCCGGAGAGAATGATAAACGAAATCAGCACCTTAATGCCCGAAATAAAGAAATTTTCCGGGCCGTGATGGGCAAACTCCGTAATATCAAACAGGTCGCTGGTGATGCGCCCCATAATTTGGCCGATTTTGGTGTTGTTATAGTAGTTGAAGGACAACTGCTGGAGGTGATGGAAAAGGTCGGTGCGCATGTCGGTTTCAATCCGCGCACCCATCACATGGCCTTCCGACTGCATATAGTAGTTGGCCGAGGCATCAATGATGCGCAGTAACACATAGAGTGCTCCGAGACGCAGAATCAAGCCGGTGGTCAGTTCGCCGGCAAGCCCCAACGCG
>CAVFPH010000064.1:4566-11318 GCA_963624325.1 bacterium | reverse complement strand
CATCTGATCCTGGTCGCATCACGGAAGACTGATATTTACAGAAAGAATTTCACAGGCCCGCCGAATCCGTGGATGTGGGGAGCACGATTTCACCAACGCAAAAGGCACAGTGCTGTAATCGTCGTGATTCAGCCGCTGTGCCTTTTTCCTGCTGTAGCGTTTTTTGCTTTCCACTCTGCGTGTGACTGGAGCAAAGCTCCAAACCGTCCGCTGCTGCTTGCTGAGCATTTTTCGCGCCTTTTTGCTCAGCTTTTCCTTTGGTACGAATTTTTCCATCCGTTTCACTTCCCTTCAACCAATCCAATCAGCATACAAAAAATCCGTCCCACAATATAAGGACGGACAGTGGTGCCGGTGGCCGGACTCGAACCGGCACGCCATCGCTGGCGGTGGATTTTGAGTCCACTACGTCTGCCAATTCCATCACACCGGCATAGCTTATTCAGCAACCGTCAAATATTATATCGCAAAAGCACATTGCTTGTCAATCCCTCAAAAAAGCATTGTGCTGCAATGCGAATGACGGACAGCAAAAAAACGCGGCACTGCCGCATGGACAGCGCCGCGCTTTGTAAAACATTACTTCAGATAGGTGGTCAGCATGAAGCCGATCTTGCCGTCTACGATAACATGTGCCCAGTTGCCGTTGAAGCCCAGCAGGATGACTTCGGTATCCTTGGGATACTGTCCCAAAGAGTTGCTGGAAGTGCTGGCGCTCTCACGCAGGTTGACCTTGCCGGAGGAGTTGATCTTGAGCAGCGGCATGGCGCTGGCGACGGAAGAAGTGGAGAGGTATTCGGTCTTCATATAACCGGTCAGGTTGCCGATGCGCACCTGGGTAAAGCCGTTGTCCAGGGTGGCCAGAACTTCAACGTATACACCGTTGTAGTACTTGCCAAGGGAGGTGCTGCTGGTGGAGGGCTCACGGCGCAGGTTCAAACGATCGCCCGCATAGGGGTTATTGACGATTGCGTAATTGGTGGGGATGGCAATGTTCCAGTTGGCGGATACGTGAGAGCCGACCGGGCCGTTGTTCCAGTTGGAGTTGGTGGTGGTGCTGGCGGCGGTGGCTGTCTTGGCAGTGAAGCTGGTCTTGGCCATGAAGCCTACGCGCCCGCCAACCTGCACATAATACCAGTTGGACATGTCGCCCAGTACCAGAATCTGCGTGCTGTTGCTGTACAGACCCAGCACGTTGCTGCTGTCGCTCATGAAGGTGGGAGTGGAGCGCAGAAGCACGCCTTTGCCCTGGCTGTTCTGCAGCGTCATGGCGGGGGCGGTGGATTTAACGGCATTGTTGATGTAGTCCGTCTGCAGGAAGGCACGCTTTACATAGCCGGTGTAGGGCTGGTCACTGTCCGGATTGACGGAAATTTCCGCCCAGGTGGTGTCATAGTAGGATACAATGCTTACATAGGTGCCGTTGTAGAATTTGCCAAGCGAGGTGGCACTGTCACTGGGGGTTTCACGCAGGGTGATGTAATTTGCGGAGGGATGGCTGATGACCGCATAAGTCGCCGTGCCCTCATCCGCCAGCGCGGCGGGAACGAGCATCATCAGTACAAGCAGGATAGAAAGAAGGCGTTTCATTGCTAATCCATGTCCTTTCAATTGGGTTTCACTTATTAGACGTAAATCAAGGGCATTTTCATCCCGTGATTTTGAAAAAATTTATTCGGAGACTTCTCCCAAGTATTCCTCCAGACATTGCCCGCTTTCCTTCATGGCCAGGCTGTGCTGTGTACCCACGTAGCGGATGTGCCAAGCTTCCCCCGCAAAGCCGGTGATGCTTTGCTTATCGTCCGTATAGCGCAGGATAAAGCCGTATTCCCAGCAGTGCGCATGAAGCCAGGTGCACTGAGCGGTGCCCAGGAACATGCTGGTATTGGGCACCGTCATATCAAAGGCAAGCCCGGTATGATGCTCGCTGGCACCGGGATCGGCCACCGTGACGCTGGCGGCGGAACGGCAGCGGGAGAGACTCCAATCGGGATTATTGCTTTGAAAGCTTTTTACCTTGCTGTCATAGATGCTCTGCTGATCGGCATAACTGCGGTAGGCGGCGCTGACCTGCCAATTGGTGATGCCGTCCGCCTTGGCGGCCTCCAGCATGGCAATCAGCGCATCGGCCGCTTCCTGTACCGCCTGCGTACCATTATACTTGATTTTAACCAGCGAGGGATCGCAGTATTCGGACAGGTTGACCAGATCTGCCGGAATAAAATCGGATGCTACGGGGTGATCTTTGTTAACCAACATGGGCATGTCGCCCGAAAGCACCTGCACGCCTGCAGGTGTCGGGGTGACGGCCATGGGCTGAGCACTGGCGGAATACAGCAGTTCCAGCGTCTTTTGCCCGGCAATGCCGTCAGCATCCAGATCATGCTGCTCCTGAAACAGTTTGACGGCCGCGCGCGTGCCCTTGCCGTAATCGCCGTCCAGCGCACCGCTGTAAAAACCCAGCTGCTGCAGGCGCGTCTGCAGGGCCTTTACCTGCTCCCCTGTGGATCCCGAGGAGAGGGTGACGGGGGTTGCGGTGGGAGTGGGCGTTGGAACAAAGGACTGGGCTGCGTCCGAATACAGGACGGCAAGCGTCTGCTCGCCCGCAACACCGTCTGCCTCCAGCCCGTGCTGCGCCTGAAATGCCATTACCGCAGCTTTCGACCCCTGACCGTATTGCCCGTCCACCTCACCGCTGTAATATCCCAGATCCTTCAGCCGCTGCTGCAGCTGCTTTACTTCTATGCCGATGGAATTGATTTGAAGAATGCAGGGCGTGGGGGTGGAGGTAGGCTGGGAGGGATCTTCGGTGATCCGCACCGTACGCGGGGTGATGGAAGGTGTGGGCGTGATGGCGGCTTCGCGCCGATAAATGCGCTGATCCTGCAGGGCAGAAATGCCCACATACAGGATGGCAATCACCAGCACGATGATCACAGCCAGCCCAAGGTAGGATGTTCCGCCGTTCTTTTTCATGATACAGCGCCGCTCCTTTGCACGATAGAGAATACAGTAAAAGTATACCACACGGGCGGGGAATGTCAACTTGCAATGTGGGTGAGAATTCTGGCGATCGGTAAATCCTGCATTGCATCCGATAAAGGAAATGTGCTACAATATGCGCCGAGGTGATTGAAATGCCCAAGAAGGCTGTTTTATTTGATCTGGACGGAACACTGCTCAACTCCCTGCCCGATATCAGCCGCTGCATGAATACCGTATTGGCCAAGCACAATCTGCCGGGATTTCCGATGCTTGACTACCGCTACATGACCGGAAACGGCGCATTGAAACTGACGCAGCGTTCCCTGGACGCGGCGCATCAGGATATGGTGGATACCGTGCTGGATGAGTATGCAAAGCTGTATGCCGTGCATTGCT
The DNA here is from genome assembly GCA_963624325.1 of bacterium. Lineage (GTDB taxonomy): Bacteria > Bacillota > Clostridia > Christensenellales > Aristaeellaceae > SFMI01. The sequence goes on along the minus strand of CAVFPH010000064.1, from coordinate 7,937 downwards.
TTGACGAATCCTACCTGTATCCCGGCATTGCCGATATGATGCAGGATCTGAAAGCCGCCGGATATCAGCTGGTGGTGCTCAGCAACAAGGATGATCCGGATGTTGCCAGTGTGCTGAATCACTATTTCGGCGAGCCGCCATTTGCCGTTATGCGCGGACGCCTGCCCGGTGTGCCGCTCAAGCCCGATCCGACCGCCGCGCTGAATATTGCCAACGAGTTGGGGATTGCCCCCTCTGATTTCTGGTATTTGGGCGATACGCCGACGGATCTGGCTACATGCCGCGGTGCCGGCATGAACTTCATCGCCGTGTCCTGGGGCTTCCGCAGCCGTGAAGAACTGGCGGCAGCCGGCGCGGAGCGCATTGTGGATACACCGGCACAGGCGCTGGAATATATGCTGAAATAAGAGCGTCTCAGCCGATTATTTTTGCCTGCAGAGAAAGCAGCTGTCATCGTGGGCAAAGATAACGCCTACTGCCTGCAGGTAGGCATAAACAGTGGTAGTTCCCACAAATTTCATGCCACGCTTTTTCAGATCTTTCGATATTCGGTCGGACAGAGGAGAACTTGTCCGGCCTTTTTCATAAATTGTGCTGCCATCCGTCCAATGCCAAAGATAGCTTGAAAAACTGCCGTATTCCCGCCGAATCTCACGGAAAATCTGCGCATTGGTTACGGCAGCCGATATTTTCAGGCTGTTTCGGATAATGTCGGGATTATTTTTAAGCGCGGAGAGCTTGTCCTCGCCGTAACCGCAGATCTTTTCCAAATCAAAGCCGTCAAATGCTTCCCGAAATGCCTCCCGCTTATTCAGCACGCATTCCCAGGATAACCCTGCCTGAAAACATTCCAGAATCAGCATTTCAAACAGCTTGCGATCATCATAAACGGGGACACCCCATTCTTCGTCGTGATAGCGGATATACACTTCGTTTCGGGGATTCGCCCAGCGGCAGCGCATTTTCCCATCGATCCATTCCATTGGTATTCCCTCTTTTCCTTGCTTTCAGCAGCATGCGGTAAAAAGATTACGGCATATCCGGCTGAAACAATTCCGTTTTGCCGCTGCAATAAATATTGGCAGCAATGGCCATGGTTTTTCACTCCGATTTTGATTTATGATTTATGCGTCCGCCGATACTCGCTGGGCAGAAGACCGAAGTGCTTGCGGAATTCCGCCGAAAATTTGCTGGCGCTTTCATAGCCGATCTGCTGGGCAATCTGCGCCATACCAAGCTCGGTGCCGCGCAGCAGTTCGGCAGCGCGCTCCATGCGGTGATCGCGGATATGGGCTGCAATGGAGTTGCCGTATACATCCTTGAAAACCGCTTTCAAGGTGGAGGGATTCATCAAAAACTGGTGAGACAGCTCCTCAATGGTGACACGCTGCTGCAGGTTTTGCGTCAGCTGATCATGCACCCGCCGAATGACATCGGCCTGTGCGGCAGGATACAGCGGGGAGGAGGCACTTTGCGGGGCAGGCTGCAAATACAGGCACAGCAGAGCTTCCTGCGCTTTTATCTGATACGCGGCAGGCAGCAGGGCGACAGGCAGATCAAAAAAGGAGCGAAGCAGGGTACGCATGGCATCGGACTCCGGCAAAAGGCACAGCGGGGAATCGGCCAGATATTTTTCCTTCAGCCGCGCCGCGGAAACGGGCGTATCCGAAAGGGGCGGCGGCAGAACGCTGCCCGAAAAAATCAGCATCAGCCCGTCATAGCACGCGTTCGGGAAGGTCAGCGTCCGCTTGCCGCCGCGGCACAGCAGGGCCTCATCGTTGCCCAGATAGCGGATGCTGCCGTCCGGAAGGGAAAAGCCCGCACGTCCGGACAGACAATAATGAAGCACCGATGCATCCTCGGGCACGTCAGGCAAATCCGCCCGATCTGCCTGCAGATAGTGCAGAAACATAAGGGTTATGCCGTCGTAAAGCGGAATCGGAATCAGATAAACGGGCGCATTCGGGGGGCATTGATCCTGTGCATGCGCGGCACAGCAGGCAGGGCAGCAGTCACAGCGCATCGGCAATCCTCCTTACTTCGGGCAGGAAACCGCAATGATTTCCTCAATCACCTGGTGCAGCAGGCGGCTTTCATCGCTGTCTGCGGCACGATAATAAACTTCCTTGCCGACACGGCGGCTTTCAATCAGCCCGCTCATGCGCAGCTGGCGCAGATGGTGCGATACGGCAGGGCTGCTCATTTCCACCATGGATGAAATATTAACTACGCATTGCTCGCAGTGGCACAGCAGCCAAAAGATCCGCAGACGGCTGGAATCCGACAGCTGTTTAAAAACATTGGCGGCTACCGAAAAATCACCTGCCGTTCGCAAGGCGTCAAGCAGATGGGCCTCAAAGGCGGCGTCGCCGTGATGATCATGGGGCAAATGAAACTGAGACATTCGCAGTTCCTCCAAGCGCAATAGTCCGATCGGAAATTCTTCTCGCCCGTTTGGCAATCCCGAAAGGAAAGCCGTTGACAGGCGATGACGAAATGATTATACTGCAATCGTAACGATTAAACAAGTGCTTAATCGTTAAATCAAAGATTGTACATTTTGAAAGGGGTATGCACCATGAAAAAGACCTACAAGATCGAAGTGGACTGTGCCAACTGCGCAAACCTGATGGAGGAAGCCGCCAAGAAGACGGAGGGCGTTAGCAATGCCGTTGTCAATTTCATGACGCAGAAGATGATTGTAGAATTTGCCGAAGGCCAGGATGAAGCGGCCGTGATGAAGAAAGTAGTCAAAAACTGCAAAAACGTAGAGGATGACTGCGAAATCTACCTGTAATATCAGCGAACGGCTGCTGAATAATCGTCCTGCGCGGAAAGAGAGATAGGCTATGAACAAGAAACAGAAAACCATGCTGTGCCGCATTGCAGCCGCCGCTGTGCTGCTGCTGGCTTTGAACATTCTGCCCATTCGGGGCGTTGTGCGGATTCTGCTGTATCTGGCGGCTTATCTGACAATCGGCTATGATATCCTGCGCAAGGCGGCAAAGGGCATCGCAAAGCGCCGCGTATTTGACGAAAACTTTCTGATGGCGGTGGCAACGGTGGGCGCGATTGCCCTGGCGATCATCGATAAAAGCGATGATTTCAACGAAGCCGTGGCGGTTATGCTTTTTTATCAGATCGGGGAACTGTTCCAAAGCTACGCCGTGGGGAAAAGCCGCCGCAATATCAGCGCCTTGATGGATATTCGCCCCGATTACGCCAATATCGAAAAGGATGGGCAGATTACCCGCGTAGACCCCGATGAGGTGCCTGTCGGCAGCGTGATTGTGGTGCAGCCGGGCGAGAAGGTGCCTATTGACGGACGGATTCTGGATGGGAAATCCTGCCTGAATACCAGCGCATTGACC
>CAVFPH010000064.1:0-4556 GCA_963624325.1 bacterium | reverse complement strand
GGAGGATGAGGTCATCAGCGGCTGCATCAACATGACAGGTGTGCTGCGGGTGCGCACAACGCGGGAATTCGGCGAATCCACAGTGGCCAAAATTCTGGAACTGGTGGAAAATTCCACCTCCCGCAAGTCTAAATCCGAGCAGTTTATATCCCGCTTTGCCCGTATCTATACTCCTGCCGTGTGCTACAGCGCGCTGGCGCTGGCTGTGATGCCGCCGGTCATTCGCTTGATTTTCGGCATGAGCGCCCAGTGGGGTGACTGGATCTACCGCGCCCTTACTTTCCTGATTGTCAGCTGCCCCTGCGCACTGGTCATCAGCATCCCCCTCAGCTTTTTCGCAGGCATCGGAGGAGCCAGCAAGGAAGGCATTCTGGTCAAAGGCTCCAATTATCTGGAGGAACTTTCCCGCACAAAAACCGTTGTGTTTGATAAAACGGGCACGCTGACACAGGGTGTGTTTGAGGTGAGCGGCGTGCATCATCCCGAAATCGAAAAAGAAAAGATACTGGAGTACGCTGCATTGGCAGAGTGCGCCTCCTCCCATCCCATCAGCAAGAGCCTGCAGAAAGCCTACGGGCAGGAGATTGACCGCAGCCGCGTGACTGAAATTCAGGAGATCGGCGGCGAGGGCGTGACGGCAACGGTGGACGGTGTGCGCGTTGCCGCCGGCAACGGCAAACTGATGCGCCGCATGGGGGTTGAGCCCAAGGAGTGTCACAGTGTGGGTACCATTGTGCATACCGCGGTGGACGGTGCTTATGTGGGGCACATCGTGATTTCGGATATCGAAAAGCCCACGGCGAAGGAAGCCATTGAAAAGCTGAAAAAATCGGGCGTCATAAAAACCGTAATGCTTACGGGTGACTCTCGCCGTGTGGCAGAGCAGGTAGCAAACGATCTGCACATCGATGAGGTGCACAGCGAGCTGCTGCCCGCCGATAAGGTAAGCGAGGTTGAAAAGCTGCTTGCGAACAAGGGCAATAAAGAAGTGCTTGCCTTTGTGGGCGACGGCGTAAACGATGCGCCTGTTCTGTCCCGTGCCGATATCGGCATTGCCATGGGCGCGATGGGATCGGATGCGGCCATTGAAGCGGCAGATGTGGTGCTGATGGACGATGATCCGATGAAAATCGCCAAGGCAATCCGCATCTCCCGCAAGTGCATCGGTATTGTATATCAGAATATCGCCTTTGCGCTGCTGATTAAATTTGCCTGCCTGATTTTAAGCGCATTGGGATATGCCAACATGGGCATGGCGATTTTCGCAGACGTGGGCGTGATGGTGCTGGCCGTGCTCAATGCCATCCGCGCGCTGCGGGTACCTGATTTATAAAATAAGCGTAGGTCAACCGGCCGCCCAAAGATGGGCGGCTTTTTCATACGGTGAAGGCTTGACAAGGGCAACAGGCAATCCTATAATATAAATACCCCATGGGGGTATATTAGCCGGAGGTAACTTTGCTATGGATACAGCCTGTCCGCATTGCACAAGGCATAAGGAACGGTCCCCCGAAGAATACAAAAGCCTGATGAACAGGCTTAACCGCATTGAAGGACAGATACGCGGCATTCGGGGCATGGTGGAAAAAGGCGCTTACTGTCCGGACATTCTGGTACAGTCCGCCGCGGTGAATGCCGCCATCAATGCGTTTAACCGCGAACTGCTGGCCAGCCATATCCGTACCTGCGTGCGAAACGATATCCAAGCGGGCAATGATGAAGTGATCGACGAATTGCTGTCCACCCTGCAAAAACTGATGAAGTAATTGCTGATTTCGGAGGTTAAAATGAAACAGTATACCGTAACGGGCATGAGCTGCGCGGCCTGCAGTGCCCGTGTGGAAAAGGCCGTATCCAAGGTTCCGGGCGTGACGGCATGCTCGGTAAGCCTGCTTACCAACTCCATGGGCGTGGAGGGAACAGCCGCGCCGCAGGCCATCATTGCCGCAGTTCAAGCCGCCGGCTACGGCGCAAGCGAAAAGGGCGCGGCGGCTGCCATCAGCCCATCGGAGGCTGAAAAACAGCTGGAGGATCATGCTACGCCGGCCCTGAAACGCAGGCTCTTCTGGTCGCTTGGCTTCTTGCTGATTCTGATGTATTTTTCCATGGGACACATGATGTGGGGCTGGCCGCTGCCGTCCTTCTATCAGGATAACCATGTGGCCATGGGACTGACACAGCTGCTTTTGACGGCCATTGTGATGGTCATCAATCAGCGCTTTTTTATCAGCGGCTTTAAAAGTCTGTGGCACCGCGCCCCGAACATGGATACCTTGGTGGCGCTGGGAGCAACGGCGGCCTTTTGCTACAGCACTTATGCCTTGTTTGCCATGACCGGGGCGCAGGTGCGCGGCGATACGGACGCGGTGATGAACTATATGATGGACTTTTACTTTGAGTCCGCCGCCATGATCCTGACGCTGATTACCGTAGGCAAGATGCTGGAGGCGCGCTCCAAAGGCAAGACTACCGATGCGCTCAAGGGTTTGATGCGTCTCTCCCCCAAAACGGCCAATGTCCTGCGCGGAGACAATGAGCAAACCGTACCCGTTGCCCAGGTGCAGGTGGGAGATATCTTTGTGGTTCGCCCCGGCGAGCATATCCCGGTGGACGGCGTTGTGGTGGAGGGCGGAAGTGCGGTAAATGAGTCTGCCCTGACGGGAGAGAGCATCCCGGTGGATAAAAGCGCGGGGGACAGCGTATCGGCTGCTACACTGAACCAATCCGGCTTTCTCAAGTGCCGTGCCACGCGGGTGGGGGAGGATACCACCTTGTCTCAGATTATCCGCATGGTCAGCGATGCGGCAGCAACAAAAGCGCCGATTGCCAAGATTGCCGATAAGGTATCGGGCATTTTTGTGCCGACGGTGATTGCCATTGCCGTTGTAACTACGGCTGTATGGCTGCTGCTTGGCAAGGAAACAGGCTATGCGCTGGCACGCGGCATATCGGTGCTGGTGATCAGCTGCCCTTGCGCGCTGGGATTGGCAACCCCCGTGGCCATCATGGTGGGCAATGGACTCGGCGCCAAAAACGGCATCCTGTTTAAAACTGCCGCCTCTTTGGAGGAAGCGGGAAGAATTCAAATTGTCGCGATGGACAAGACAGGCACAATTACCGCCGGTGAACCCAGAGTGACGGATATCCTGCCGGCTGAGGGACACAGCGAAAATGAACTGATGCGCATGGCCTATGCGCTGGAGCGCAAGAGTGAGCATCCGCTGGCAAAGGCGATCTTGACCTATGCGGAGCAGAAAGGCGTACAGGCAGAAGAGGTTACCGATTTTGCGATTCGGGCTGGAAACGGCCTGAGCGCCATCCGGCAGGGGCATATCCTGCGCGGCGGCAATGCGGATTACATCGGAAGCGAGATACACCTTCCCGATTTTCTGCGGACGCAGGCCGAAAAGCTTGCGGAGGACGGCAAGACGCCGCTGTATTTCAGCTGCGACCGGGAGGTACTGGGGGTAATTGCCGTGGCAGATGTCATCAAGGAGGACAGCCCGCAGGCTGTACGGGAACTGCAGAACATGGGCGTGCACGTAGTCATGCTGACAGGCGATAACGAACGCACGGCACGTGCCATCGGGGCGCAGGCCGGGGTGGATCAGGTAATTGCCGGTGTCCTGCCGGACGGCAAAGAAGCCGTTATTCGTCAGCTGAAAAAGCACGGCAAGGTAGCCATGGTGGGGGACGGCATCAATGATGCGCCCGCCCTGACCCGTGCGGATGTGGGCATTGCCATCGGCGCGGGCACCGATGTGGCCATCGATGCGGCAGATGTAGTGCTGATGAAGAGCCGTCTGAGTGATGTACCGGCTGCCATTCGCCTGAGCCGCGCGACACTCCGCAACATTCATCAAAACCTGTTCTGGGCCTTCTTTTACAACTCAATCGGCATTCCGCTGGCGGCGGGCGTGTTTATCCCCTTGGGGCTTACACTGAACCCCATGTTCGGCGCGGCGGCCATGAGCCTGTCCAGCTTCTGCGTGGTGACCAATGCCCTGCGGCTGAACTTGGTCAAGATTCACGATGTATCTCGCGATCGCAAGATCCGCCAAAAGGATACGGACTTTGCCGTGAGCGTGCCCGGGGTGATGCGCAAAACACTTTACGTCGAAGGCATGATGTGCTCGCACTGCGAGATGCGTGTAAAGAATGCGCTCGAGGCAGTGAGCGGCGTTGCCGAAGCTGCTGCCAGCCATCAAAAAGGAACGGCTGTGGTAACGCTGAATGCCCCTGTGGACGACGCACTGCTGCGCAAGGCCGTAGAGGAGCAGGATTATCGGGTGACAAAAATCGAGTAACCGCTGTTATCAAAAATGAAACTGCGCAAATGAATAATGCTGCCCGGCCAATGAGCACAAATCTTGGTAAAATCAAAGCATAAAATACAAAACGGCAACAAAAAAGCTTCCGGATATCCTTAAATATCCGGAAGCGATTGTGATTGGGATGATTATCTGCCGGCCTTGGCCAGAGCGTCGTTGACGGCGGCGATGAAGGCTTCGCTCGTCTTGGTAGCACCGGATACGGTATCTACCTCGGTGGAGTTG
>CAVFPH010000063.1:0-11371 GCA_963624325.1 bacterium | reverse complement strand
GGTATATACCTCCCTGTACAGCGGCGAAGTAACCACGCTGAACTACCTGATTACCACCAGCACCAGTGAGTTCGGTCTGCTGTCCAACCTGATTGATACCTTGATCGAATCCGACCGTTATGGCCAGCGACAGCCCTGCCTTGCCGAAAGATGGGAATCCAGTGAAGATGGTCTTACCTGGACTTTCCACATTCGTCATGGCGTACAGTGGGTGGATGCACAGGGCAACGCCGTTGCAGAACTGACTGCACATGATTTTGTTACCGCTGCAGAGTATATTCTCAATGCCCAGCATGCTTCGGGCAACGCCAAAACGCTGTACAAGGTCATTGTGGGCGCAAAGGAGTACTATGACGGCACAGCAACCCCCAAGGAAGGTGAGGAGCCCGCGCCGAAAACAGATTGGGACACAGTCGGTGTAAAAGCCATAGACGATTATACGCTGCAATACACGCTGCTCAAGCCCGTTGCCTATTTCCTGTCCATGGTCGACAACCAGGCCTTTATGCCGGTCTATGCATCTTTCCTGACCGAAAAAGGCGATCAGTTCGGCCTTGCCACCGGAAACGATACCCTGCTTTACTGCGGCGCGTACACGCTGACGGAATTCAAGCCTCAGGAAACCCGTGTACTGACCAAGAACAGCACCTACTGGGATTTGGAACACGTCACAATCGATCAGATTGTCTATCGTTACAACAAAGAGGCCTCCACCATCTCGGCAGATCTTTATCTGAAGGGCGAGGTTGATTCCGCCTCCATCAGTTCGGAAATCGCCAATGAGTGGCTCTCCGATCCCGTAAAGTCCGAGTACATCCGTCCCGACCGCCCCACCAGCTGCTACAGTTACTTCTTTGCTTTCAACTACGATCCGCAGTTCTCCGAAGAGTATGAACCGGATAACTGGGCAAAGGCTGTCGTGAACGAGAACTTCCGCAAATCCTTCTATTACGGTCTGGATCGCCTGAAGGTGAAAACCGCCGCAGATGCGGATAACGCCGAATCGCTCTTGTTTAACGGCATCACACCCACCAACTTCTTGAACATCAATGGTGAAGATTATTCCTCCGGCGGTGCCCTCAAGGAAATTGCTGCCTTGGGTGTCGGTACGTTCCAGGCAGAGAAGGCCATCGAATACCGTGACAAAGCCATCGAGGAACTGACTGCCGAGGGTGTCACTTTCCCCATCAAGGTTTTTATGCCGTATAATGCCAGTGTGGTCGGCTGGGCAGACGAATGCCAGATCATCGAGCAGCAGCTGGAAGATCTGCTCGGAAAGGACTACATCGATATCATCATCGAAGCTTACCCCAGTTCCGGCTTCCTGAGCAGTACGCGCCGCTGCGGCAACTATGCGCTTATGAAGTGCAACTTCGGTCCGGATTACGATGATCCCGAAACCTTCTCCGATCCCTTCGTAGCCGGAAACAACTATATTTTCATCGACAAGTGCGAGGAAATGTCCGAGATCTGCAGTGAACTGTACAGTCTCTACGATCAGGCCTCCTCAATCTATGATGATCAGGCAGCCCGCTACGCAGCCTATGAGGAAGCCGAGGCCTATATCGTCGATCACGCCATCGTTATCCCCTACGGCTTCAGCACCGGCGGCTACACTGCCAGCCGAATTGATCCCTTTACCCTGCCCTACACGGCTACCGGTATCTCCAAAGAACGTTTTAAGGGAGCCGTTCTGCTGGATGCGCCCATGAACACCGATCAGTATTACGATGCCTACGATCAGTGGCTCAGCGACATGGAAGCGCTTTCCGTTAATCCCTAAGCAACAATTTATCGGCCATAAGCGGCGGGGGGCAAAATGCCTCCTGCCGCCCTGTCGCATTTACGGCATGGCCGAAAGGAGCAGTCCTTGGGCAAATATTTACTGAAAAGAATCGTATCCTCTGTGCTGACGCTGCTGGTGATTCTCACCATTGTGTTTGTCTTGCTGCGCCAGATGCCAGTTGAAGGATACTTTGACAACTACGATAAGTTGGATGACAGCATGATCGCCGCACGCCTGACCCAGTTGGGTTTGGATCAGCCGATTTATAAGCAGCTGATCAGCTTTTTTAAGGGTCTTTTGCGCGGCGATCTCGGCACGTCCTCCCGCTACAGCGTCGGTGCATCCATCAGCAGCATCATCGTCCAGAAGGCCCCCATCTCCATTATTTTGGGTGTGCTTTCCATGGGCGTTGCGATGCTTTTCGGTATTCCCCTGGGTGCCGCTATGGCACGCTCCACATCCGGTTTTTGGGATCGTTTCGGCACTGCCTTTATTGTTTTCGTCAACGCAGTTCCCGCGGCGGTTTATTACATTTACCTGCAGTCATACGGCTCCACAGCGCTGCATGTAAGCATGCTGTTCAGCCGCAGCGATCTGCGCACCTGGATTCTTCCCGTGTTTTCCATGTCGCTTGGCAACATCGCCTATTATGCCATGTGGCTTCGCCGTTATATGGTGGACGAGGGCAACAAGGATTATGTAAAGCTCGCCCGTGCAAAGGGGATAAAAGAAAGCAAGATTACCATGCGGCATGTGTTCCGCAATGCCTTTGTGCCGATGATTCAGTATATTCCGACTTCTTTGATGTACACGGTGTGCGGATCGATCTATGTTGAATCTCTCTATTCCATTCCCGGTATGGGCGGTCTGCTGGTGGATGTAATCAACCGTCAGGACAATCCCATGGTGCAGGCCATCGTAATGATTTACAGTTGTATCGGCATTATCGGCCTCATCTTGGGGGATCTGTTGATGGTACTGGTGGATCCCCGCATTTCGCTCCATGGAAAGGGGGATGCACGCTGATGGGTCTTCTGAAAAAATGGAAAAGCGCGCCCGTCGAAACCAAAATGAGTGACTCGCTACGGGAACATCTGCAGAAGGCAAGTGAAGCCCCCTTTGACTACGCCGTATATCAGCCGGGTGCCGGCGAAATGATCGGCTATTCCGATTATTCCTATTGGGGCAGTACTTTCCGCGCTTTTCTGAAAAACAAGTTGGCAGTATCGCTTTTCTGCGTACTTGTCCTGCTGTTGCTGTTCACTTTCATCCAGCCCCTGCTGCCGGGTCAATACAAGGCCACGCTGATTATCAATCATCCGATTACGCAGATTCAGATGAGCAATGTTGCTCCCTCCCTTACCACGGTAAAAACGCGTGTGGAAGCCGGCACGCAGTTGATTGTAACACCCTACGAAAACGAAAAATGGAGTGCGGTAAGCAACGTCATCCTATCCCTAAAAGCGCGGCAGGAATTTACCGTGTTGGAATATGGCGAGGATTATTGCTACGTGGAAGCAGGCGGACAGCGCGGCTATGTAAAAAACGATTTTACCACCAAGCTTAAGCTGCCCGAAAACTACCTGGAAACGCCGTATACCGCACGTTCCAATTTTGCAATCAAGCTCTACCTTTCCCCCATCGATTGCACAAACAATGGGGATGAGCTTTTTGTGGAAACAAAGTATCTGAACATCGACGGCAATTCTGCCGTCACAAACGCTGCCTGTTCTCTGCGTATTCTGCCAAGCAAAGCGCCCTTTCTGTTCGGCACAAACAACTTAGGGCAGGATCTGTGGGCTTTGGTATGGTCCGGCACACGCACCTCCCTGCTGATCGGCTTTTCGGTAGCGATTATCGAAGCTTTCATCGGCATTGTCATAGGCGTGCTCTGGGGCTATGTCCGCAGGCTGGACCGTCTGCTGACTGCAATCTATAATGTAGTGGACAATGTGCCAACAACCATCGTGCTGGTGCTGATTTCCTACATCATGCGTCCTGCCGTCAGCACGCTGATCTTTGCCATGACGTTAACCGGATGGGTTGGCATGGCACGCTTTATCCGCAACCAGATTGTGATCATCCGTGACCGGGATTATAACCTTGCGTCCCGCTGTCTCGGAACAAACACTCTGCGGATTATCATGCGCAATCTTTTACCCTACCTGGTCTCGGTAATTACCCTCCGCATGGCGCTTGCCGTTCCTGGTGCCATCGGCAGTGAAGTATTTATCACCTATATCGGTCTCGGTCTGCCTGTCAGCACGCCTTCTCTTGGCAATTTAATCAATGCCGGCCGGAAACTGATTTCCACGTCTCAAAGCTATCAGCTGGTTTTCCCGACGATTGTCCTATCAATCATCACCATTTCCTTCTACCTGATCGGCAATGCATTTGCAGATGCCGCCGATCCCAAAAATCATGTATGAGGATGCATTCATGATCTATCAGGATTCTCCGTATGCGCGCTGCTATCTTGAAGTTGATACCGCAGCACTTGTAAACAACTTGACCGTTGTTCGAGAGCTTCTGCAGCCGCAGACATGTCTGATTGCCGTTCTTAAGGCAGATGCGTATGGTTATGGCCTGTCCGGCATCGCGCCCTTTCTGTGGCAGCATGGTGTGCATTCTTTCGCGGTTGCCTGCCTTGCCGAAGCTTTTGAGCTCAAGGCCCTACTGCCCGACGCATGGATTCTCTGCATGGGCGAATCGCTGGATGGCGCGCTGGATCAGGCAATCAAATCAGGCATTCGGCTGACGGTCGGTTCGTATGAAGCTGCTCTAAGTGTTTCATCAGCTGCCAAGCAAGCTGCACTTCCTGCGCAGGTACATTTTAAAGTTGATACCGGTCTGCACCGAATCGGCTTCTCATCCGAAACCGCTGCGGAGCAGATTGCCCATTGTCTGACATTGGATGGTATCGTTGCGGAAGGGCTGTATACGCACCTTGCCCTTCACAATGCTCCCCAAGATCAGGCACAGCACTCCGCATTTGAAACCGTTCGATCTCAGCTTGCTTTGCGCGGTATATCCTTTCAAATGGCGCACATGCTGGATTCAATCGGCCTCACACGCTATCCCGATTGGCAGTATCAGGCAGTTCGTATCGGTGCTATGCTGTATGGAAATACCCCGACCGGCTTTGCGCATCCCGAAGAAATCCTGCTGCCCTGCCGTTTTTGCGCACGGATAACGCGCGTGTTTGATGCAGCGCCCGGTGAATTGATCGGCTACGATGATGACCATCCGCTGGTACACAGCACGCATGTCGCAGTCCTCTCCGTCGGATATGCCGATGGATATCCAAGGGTTTTCAGCGGGAAAGGTTCCGTCGAAATCCGCGGTCGGCGTGCGCAGGTTCTGGGCCTCATTTGCATGGATCAGATGATGGTCGATGCAACGAATATCCCCGACATAGCCGTCGGCGATACAGCAACGCTCCTGGGCGGCAGCATAACCCTGCATGAATATGCCGCATGCGGCGGGTTGAATCGAAATGAGTGTACCGCTATTATTACCAAACGTGTACCGAGAATTTATCTATAGAAAGAAGCATCCCCGATTCCGCCGCGTTTTGCGGCAGATTCGGGGATACGCTTTTATTTGGCAGTTTCAGTTTTCGTCCTTGATATACGCTTTCGCTTCCGTGATGATTTTAAGAGCCGAATCATAGCAAACCGGGTTAGCCGCCAAGATGCAGGCAGATTTTCCGAAGTCTGTCTTTGTTTCATACGGCATGGAAAAAATGCCGCCTGCCTCTTCAATCAGCAATGCACCCGCCGCAATGTCCCATGGGGAAAGCTGCATTTCAAAGAATACATCCGCACGTCCACAGGCCAGGTCGCAGCAGTCCAGCGCCGCAGAGCCTACGCGGCGCAAATCCCCGCTGCGGGTTAAGAACGCATGGAAGCAATGAGCGGTTGCATCGGCCAAATGCGCATAATAAGGAGATGTGCCGAATGCAACCAGTGCGTTACCGAAATCGTTTTCCGTTACATGGATCATCTGCCCGTTCATGAAGGCACCTTCTCCGCGAATTGCAGAGAAGATCTCATCGGCATACGGATTGTAAACCATGCCCAGCAGCGGCTTCTTATCCTGCATCAAAGCAACCGACACACAGGAAGCACGGCGGTTTCTGGTAAAATTGCTGGTGCCGTCTATCGGGTCAACCACCCATGTGTAGGCATCGGTCAGTGCCTCGTTTTCCTGCTCTTCCGCAAAAAAGCAGCTGCCCGGCAGCAATGCCAGCAGTTCCCGTTTCAGAAAGTCCTCAATGGCTACATCCATATCCGTCACCAAATTATAATGTCCGGCTTTTCTGTGGACGGGCGACATATCGGTCTTGGCAATCTGCTGTCCGGCTTTGCGGATCAGCTTCTCCACACTCTGCTGAATATCATGCAAATCAGTCATGCGTCGTTCCCTCTTTCAATGCTTCTCAGCGGTGATTATACCACAGTTATTTAAAAAATCATAGCCATTTTTGTAGCCGCAGGACCCACTTTACCGTTTTCATGTATTTTTTGTCTTTCTTATTGCATTTTCTGACAAACATGGTATAATAATGGAGCGATAAGTTTTACGTTTGTCGATTGCAAAATAAAAGGAGAGAAAACACAGGTGAGTGAAGAGATCATCATAAAGCATGCGCTGAAGAAATACAGCGAGCGTGTGATTATACCGGATTTGAATTTGGATATCAAGGAAGGCGAATTTTTTACGCTGCTTGGGCCTTCCGGCTGCGGAAAGACCACACTTTTGCGCATGATTGCAGGCTTCAACAGTATTGAGGGCGGAGATTTTTATTTCGGCGAAAAACGCATTAACGACCTAGACCCGGCAAAGCGCAACATCGGCATGGTGTTTCAGAATTATGCTATTTTCCCTCACTACACCGTGCGAAAAAATGTAGAATTCGGATTAAGAAACAAAAAATATCCCAAAAACCAAATTAAAGCACAAGCCGAAAAATTCATGAAGCTGATGCAAATCGACGAATATGCCGATCGTATGCCCGAGCGTCTTTCCGGCGGTCAGCAGCAGCGTGTTGCATTGGCACGTGCCTTGTGTATTGAGCCGGACGTACTGCTGATGGATGAACCGCTTTCAAACCTTGATGCCAAATTGCGTGTGGAAATGCGCACGGTTATTAAAAACATTCAGCATTCTGTCGGCATTACAACAGTTTATGTCACCCACGATCAGGAAGAAGCAATGGCGGTTTCAGACCGCATCGCCGTAATGAATGCGGGTGTAATTCAGCATATCGGCACGCCGAAAAGCATCTATCAGCGGCCTGCCAATCTCTTTGTTGCAACATTCATCGGCCGCTCCAACGTCCTCAAAGGTAAGCTCATCACAAAAGACGGAAAAGCGTATCTGGAAACACTTTCCGGCTACCGTGCGGAAATTCAAACCGTCCGCCCGGATCAGCAAAAGGAGCAGGATATTGTCCTTTCCATCCGTCCCGAAGAGTTTCTGCTTGACAGAAACAACAAAGAAGGCATTTCCGCCATCGTGGATGACTGCGTTTTTCTCGGCTTGAACACCCACTATTTCGTGCACCTTTCTTCCGGGGAAGAAGTTGAGATCATCCAGGAATCCTCCATCGATTCCATCATTGCGCCCGGCTCGCAGATCAATCTTCGGATCAACACCGAAAAGGTAAACCTCTTTACTGCCGACGGATGCGAGAACATTCTCACCGGTGTCCGCAATGACTGCGCAGAAGCATAAGGAGGGGGCTATGAAAAAGAAACGTTTTGATGGCTGGCTGATTGTTTCGCTTATCATGTTTCTGCTGTTCATTGCCGTTTTGATCTACCCGCTGTTTGGTGTAATCAAGCAGGCGGTGATCATGCCCGACGGCAGTTTCTCCATGGAACAGTTTACTAAATTTTTCTCCAACAGCTACTACGTGGAAACCCTCTATAACTCCTTCAAAATCACCATTTTTGTTACGGTACTCACGCTTCTTCTGGGCATTCCGTTTGCCTATTTCTATGCCTTTTATAAACTGAAGGGTGCAAAAATTCTGTTCGTTGTTTCCATTCTTTGCTGCATGTCCGCTCCATTTCTCGGCGCGTATTCATGGGTAATGCTTCTCGGACGCAGCGGCGTAATCACAAAGTTTCTTAAGTCCACCTTCGGCATTGCCGTGCCCAGCATTTATGGGTTCGGCGGTATCGCGCTTTCACAAACGCTGAAGTTTTTCCCGCTGGTGTTCATTTATATGAACGGCGCGTTCAAGAGCATTGACAATACGCTCATGGAAGCCTCTGCAAACATGGGCTGTACAGGTGTAAAGCGGCTGTTTTGTATTGTTTTGCATCTGACTATGCCAACGATCTTGGCAGCAACGCTGATGGTATTCATGCAGGCATTTGCCGACTTCGGCACGCCGACCATCCTGGGTGAAGGATTCAAAACATTCCCGGTACTGCTCTACAATGAATACCTCGGTGAAAACGGTGCAAACTACAATTTTGCGGCAGCACTTGCTATCATTGCGGTAATTGTCACTGCGGTTATCTTCTTCCTGCAAAAATGGGCAACCGGCCAGTTCAAATTCTCCATCAGCACCCTGCATCCTGTGGAAAAGAAGCCGGCTAAGGGTATTTCCGGGTTTTTGATGCACCTTTATTGCTACGTGCTTTGCGCAATCGCAATTCTGCCGCAAATATACATTATCTACCTGAGTTTCCGCAACAGCAAAGGCTCGCTTTTCGGTGTGGGCTATTCGCTGATCAACTATCAGAACGCAATCAAGAGAAAGCTGGTGCTGGCCTCGCGCAATACGCTGATCATGGGTGTGGTCGCGTTAGCAATCATTATCGTGATTGCAGTCTTGCTGGCATATCTGGTTGTTCGCCGCCGCAGCACGCTCAACCATACGCTCGACACCATCTCTATGCTGCCCTACATCATGCCCGGCGCGGTTATCGGCATCGCACTTCTGATTGCCTACGGCTCAAAGCCCGTGGCGCTCACCGGCACCATGGCAATCATGATTATGTCCTTCGCCATCAGACGTATGCCCTACACGATACGTTCCGCCACGGCAACGCTGATGCAGATTCCAATCAGCATAGAAGAAGCGGCAATCAGTCTGGGCGCATCCAAGGTTAAAACCTTTGCCAAGATCACCGTACCTATGATGTCCAATGGCATCCTCTCTGGCGCAATACTCAGTTGGGTCGCCATTGTAACCGAGCTTTCCAGCTCTGTAATCCTCTACAGCAACAAGACAACCACGCTCACCATGCAGTCCTACATCTATATTGGCCGCGGTGAATACGGCACTGCTGCCGCTTTTGCCGCCATCCTGACCGTGATTACGGCACTGAGCCTGTTCCTGTATATGATTATCAGCAAGTCCGAAAGCGATATTCAGTTGTGATTTACCGGATGCATACAGCATCTGGAAATAGAAAATCTTAAAAAGGAGAAACCATCATGAAGAAAATCCTGTCCCTCGTGCTCACCCTCTGCCTGATCCTTGCTGCGTGCGCATGCGCCGTTGCCGAAGAAGATCTGGGCGACACCCTCGTACTCTACTCCTCCATGACCGAAGCGGATCTCGAAGCCCTCATCACCTGCTTCAACGAAGTGTACCCCGATATCAACATCGAAGTTATCTCCGGTTCTGCCGGTGAATTCACCGCGAAGATTCAGGCTGAAGCCGGCAACCCGCAGGGTGACGTAACCTGGGGCGGTTTGGCCGATTCCGACGGTCAGAAGTATGCTGCAATTTTCGAGTCCTGGGTTTCCGAGCACGATGATGAGCAGATGGAAGGCTACAGCACGCCCAATGGCTTCTACAGCATGGACCATCTGTCCACCGTTTGCTTCTGCGTCAATACCGAGCTGGAAAAGGAATTGGGCTTGAACATCCGCTCCTATGAGGATCTGCTCAATCCCGCTCTGAAAGGCAAGATCGTCATCTCCGATCCCAACAGCTCCTCCGCCGCGTGGAACAACCTGTGCAACATTTTCTCCGTCTACGGCGTTGACACGCAGGAAGCATGGGATTACATTGATGCCCTGCTGGAGAATACCGTGGTTGTTGAAAAGTCCTCCGTGTGCTTCAATTCCGTTTCCGACGGCGAGTACGTGGTTGGCCTGACCTATGAAGACGGCGCAATCAAGCTCAATCAGAGTGCAGCTGAACTTGGCATCGAGGCCGTAACCGAAGTCCGCTATCCCTCCAATGGTACCTCTGCCTCTGCGTTCGGCGTTGCTGTCATCAAGGGTGCCCCCCACATGGCCGCTGCAAAGGCTTTCGTCAACTGGGTAACCTCCGCTGAGGGTCAGAGCGCCATGGCCGAATACATGGGCGGCACGCTCCGCTTCACCAACGCAAACTACACTTCCCCCGAAAATGCCTGGCTGACGGCTTCCAGCGAAATCACCTGGGTTGTCCGTGATGTTCCTACGCTCACCGCCCAGAAGGCTGACCTGCTGGCCAAGTGGAATGAGCATCTGGCTGCAGTACAGCATTAATCTCTTTGAACCCAGTGGGCTGCTGCGGGGCATAAATCCTGCGGCAGCCCCTTTTTGTTCAAAATTACACCCTCAGCTGTGCCACCGATCGCGCAGAAGGGGGCGCTTGACATCCCATAATCGATCCGCTATAATGTAATTGTTGGAGGTGATGTGTATGCTATTCTGGCTTGGCTTGATATTCTGGCTGGGACGCTTAATCATTGAAAGCATACGCCTCGCGGTATCTGCGGCGATTTGCGGCTCTGACAAGCACTGAAACCGCAAGCTTGCATACTGCGCAGGCATTGAAAGCCGCGTTCACAGAAGATCGTCAGAACGGACATCATAGAATAATAGGGTACTTTGCCATAAGGGAACTCAAACGCTTCCCTTATGGCTGTTTTTATGTGGTATGCCCCCAGCTTAATTCGCGTTGGAGAATACATTTTTGCAATGAACACGCTTATAATTCGATCCTTCGCATAAAAAAGAGAGACGCTCTTTCGAACGCCTCCCCCTAGTCACTTGATATTGTTTGACTTCCTTACTTGCCGAAATATCTCTTGAGCAGACCTGCCAGCGCCTTGCCGTGGCGAGCCTCGTCGCGAGCCATTTCGTGCACAGTATCATGAATGGCATCCAGATTGTACTGCTTCGCAAGCTTTGCCAGTTCAACCTTGCCAGCGGTAGCGCCGCGCTCGGCCTCGACACGCATTTCAAGGTTCTTTTCAGTGCTGTCGGTCACAACCTCACCCAGCAGCTCGGCAAACTTGGCTGCATGCTCCGCTTCCTCAAACGCAGCCTTCTCCCAGTACAGACCAATTTCGGGATAGCCTTCACGATGTGCAACCCGCGCCATCGCCAAATACATGCCTACTTCAGAGCACTCGCCGTTAAAGTTTGCGCGAAGCCCCTCGATCACTTCCTGCGGAGCTCCCTTGGCAACACCGACGGAATGCTCGGCAGCCCATGAATCGGCTTCATTCTTTTGCGCTGCAAACTTGCTGGCAGGAACACCGCACTGAGGGCACTTTTCAGGGGGCTGATCCCCTTCATGCACATAACCGCAAACACTGCAAACCCATTTCATAATCGTAT
>CAVFPH010000062.1:0-11479 GCA_963624325.1 bacterium | reverse complement strand
CTCGCGGATATCGGTGGCGTCAATGCCGCTTGTCGCCTTCCCGGCAGCCGCCGCAAACAGCGCCAGCGCCTGGCGTCCGGACAGCCTGAACAGGTTCACCGCCTTCGTGTCCATGTCCATCGCGTCCACATAATCGTTGCCCGTCAGCTTCGTAAAGTCATATACCAGTTCCGTCACGTCCTGCCCGTTCGCGCGGATGGGCGTGCACAGCTTCAGTTTTCCGTGCCCGAATTTCCGAATCTGCTCCTCCGGGTCCGTCAAAACATTCTTGTCATCCTTCTTGTCAGCGTTCTCTTCCGCCTTGATTTCTTCGGTGGTTTTCATTTCTTCCGTCATTTTTCTTTTTCCTTTCTTTGACCATTATTCCCTCATCCGCGCCCGAATGAGCGGCGGATGAGGGGTAGATGCGTGGTAAATGCGTACTTACCGCCAACTCCGTGATGGGCAGTGAAAGTTATACCCGTCAGACTTTTAACAGCTGCCTCCGCGGGCGGCAACGGAGGGCGCAGCGCCTCCGTTTTTAATCCGCACCGGCGGCAGGCTTCGCCTGTTTCCATTGGCATTGCCGGTCAAGCCATTAGGCGAAGCCGTGAAAAAGCGGCAATGCCGCCGGCGGGAGGAGAAAATCCGCGAAGGAGGTTCCCTCCGAGAGCGGATTTTCATTCCTTACGGATTTTCCGGCCGTGTTCCGCAGGAACACAGGAAAATCCGCCAACCCCCGATGAAAATCGAAAGATTTTCATCGGTTTATTGCAGCATACTTTCGATCACATCCGTGTAATCTTTCCCGTTGTAGCGAATGATGCCCGCCATGGCGTCCACCAGCATCGTCACTTCGCCGTTGATAACCTCCTCATAGCGCAGCACGCTGTACTTGTCGGTGCTGCCCAGGGGGTTGCCGGTCTCCACATTGCCCTTGTCGGTGCTCTTGTGCACGCCGGTAATGCGGTACTTGACCGATTCATGCTCAATCTCGCCGCCCGCCACATTGTAGCGCTGGCGCACAATGCGCACCTCAATCGCGTGCTTTCCGGGGTCGGCCAGGTACTGGCAGTTGACGCCGTTGTTGTGGCTCACGCTGAACTCCGCCGCGTCCAGATGGGTAATGTCCGGCATGTCCACATCCATGGCCATGCCGGATGCCTTGATGGTCGTGGTCGGATGGCTGAAGGACGGCAGGGTTACGCTGGTTACATCTTCGGCTACCCGTTCGTTGTCAATCAGCCGATGGCCTTCTACGTTGTTGTATACCTTGCTCGGCATTGCTTCTCACGCTCCCTTCTTACGCGCTGAAATTCTCAAAGTAGGTCACAAAGCCCTCGTCCGTCCAGTTCACGGTAGCGGTCAGGCTCTTGGCCAGCGGCGTGGTCGTCACGTCAAAGGTAAAGGCATAGTCGCCGCGCATTACATCGCTCTGCTCAATGCCCTCCGCGTCAATGTGCGCCTCGCCGTAAATCAACGCGCCCGTCTTTACCAGCGCGTCCAGGCGCGTCTGCTCCTCGGCCACAATGGTTTTCAGGTCATTGGCCGTCAGGGGCTTGTCCACGTTGCGGCTTCTGCGTGCCTGGAAATCGTTGGACAGGTAATTGAGCATCATGCGGTTGGTCTCAAATACCGCCAGGGTTTCATCCTCGCTGTATTCGTAGCTCGCGCTGTGGCAGCCCCAGATCACCCACTCGCCGCCCACAAAGGCAGCCGAGGCAATGCCGTTCTTGCACAGCGTATCGTTAATCAGGGTATCATCATACACGCGGCCCGCGTTGTTTTCGCCCAGATACAGGTTCTCAATCCCTTCCACGGCGGTATTGCTTGCCGTCTTGTAGGGAATGCCGTCCTGCACGTAGAGCAGCTCCTGCAAGTTCGCCGCGGCCAGCACGCTCAGATGATACTTCTTTCCGTCCGTACCGGCAGCCATGGGGAAGTACACGGTCTCGTTGTCGTTCACATAACCGTTCGTCTTCTTCCACGTCGCCGCCGTGGTCAGGGTAATCGCCTGCGCGTTCTTGTCCACCAGCGGAATATCCAGCAGCATGTAGGCGTCCCAGTGGCCGTTGATCTTCTTGCTGTTGGCCAGCAGCGCGTTATGCACTTCCTTGATGCCGCCAAAGCCGGGGGCAAGCAGGAAGCTGGGCACATATCCCGTCTCCTGGTATACGTTGCGTACCGCGTAGCAGCCGGTGTTCAGTCCCGCGCCGTCGGTCGCGCCGATCACGTCGGTATCCTCCACCTTGGAAGGGTCCACCTCATTGTAGGTAATCGTCAGTTCCGCCGTGCCCAGGGCGCCGCTTGAAAGCTCCGCAATGGTCAGCGTTTTTTTGCTCTGGGTGTAGGTCATTTCGTAATCCGTCCCCAGTTTCTTTTCGGTGCTCCCGCTCTTGACGGCCACGCTGTCCACATACACCTTTTCCGCGTCCGCCAGCACCACGCGGCCGTTTTCGGGCGTCGCGGTCTTGGTTACGGCGGCAGATGCCTTGTGCTTGGCAGGGTCCAGTACATTGATCAGCACCAGCGGGCCCACGCCCTTGTCGTTCAAGTGCACCTTCATTGCCTCGCACAGGGTGTAGCTTGCAAAGTCCTCGCTGTAGCCGAATTTCTTCTTGGCTTCGGCGATACTGCTCACCAGCACCGGCTTGTTTACATTGCTCGCGCCGCCCTTCACCAGATGCACGGGCGCGGTGCCGATGTACACAAAGGCGTTCTTCGCCTTGTTGGCCACCTTCGTGCCCGCGGTCTGAATCAGGCCGTATGCGCCGTGAAGATACTCACTCATATCTGTTCCTTTCCTCCTTGGGCGGCCGTGCCGCCGTTATTTCAGTAGGTCGTTAATGTCCTCGTTCACGCCTTCCTCGGCGTATCCCTTAAACTCCGCGTTTACAAAGCCGTAGTAGATGGGCCGCTTGTCCGTCACGTAGTTCTGGTCGCTGTACAGGCTGTAGGCAAGGTTCGCTTCCAGCAGAAACAAATCGGTGTGCGGAATCACCTTCGTCCCCAGCAGTTTCATCACGCAGTCATCCATCCAGTTCGTCAGCGTGAACAGCCCCTGCTCGGTACCGTCGTTGATCTTGCTCATGTCAATGCTTTTCTTCCCGCTCTCATCCATCGTCACAAAGCCCGGCAGTCTCACGCCCGGCTCGTATACGCTAAAGAGAATGCTCACGTTCAGCCCTTGTCCCAGTTCCTGCACACGGTGGATGTTCCCGTATCGGTCAAAGCGCTTTTCCTCGGTGTACTTGGCCTGTGCGGCGGCCGGCATTACCAGTATGCCCGGGCATACGCTGAAGGCTTCCTCTCCCGTGTACGCGCTGTGCTCCGGGCGCGTCGGCTGCCATCCCAGGTAGCACTTGGGTTCCCGCAGGATGAACTTTGTAATGTCCATGTCCTGTGAGGGCGCCTTCATCTCCCGCCCCTCGCACAGTTCCTTCGTAATCCAGTCGCGCAGTCCGCGCAGTCGCTCACTCGTTCTCATGTCAGGTCCTCAATTCCGTACTCCGCCGCGTCCACCGCCTTGGGGTCAAAGTTGACCATGGCAATGCTCAGCATTCCCATGTCATCATTCACCTGCAGGATTTTCATGGGCTTGTTGTCAAAGAACCCCGTGATATTGGGCACCGCGTGCCCCGGAAAATCCTCCCGCGGCACATACACCAGCGTTTCCCGCGTGTTGTTGTCCCAGCTCAGGTCCACCACGTTGTTGTTCTTGCGCTTGAGCGCGGCTTCCTCATCCGTCACGCACGTAAACGGCTTCCCGTTCCACGTGTGCTCGGCCGCAAAGTGATCCGCCTGCATGAACACCGTATGCCGGTCCGTCTTGATACGCTCATTCAGCGGCATCTGCGCTCACCCTTTTGCGCTTTTCCGCCTTGGGCTTCTCGGCCGGCACAGCCTTTCCCTGCTCAATCAGGCGCAGGCCGTAGCTGTCATTCACCGTCTCCACCTGTTTTGTGGCAATGTGCTTGATCGTCACTTCTTTTTCCCCTTCCGTGCCGCCCGAATGGCGGCATTTTTCATCCGCCGCAGCGGCGTCCCCAGCCGTCCGCAGGACTGTAATCGTATCGCGGGGCTTTGCCGCGCGGGCGGGGAAAATTCCCGAAGCAGGTTTCCTGCGAGAGGGAATTTTCATTCCTTTCAGATTTTCCGGCCGTGCGCTTTGCGCACAGGAAAATCTGCAAAACCCCGCTGAAAATCCGCAGATTTTCAGCGGAATACCCGTTAAAAGTCGTCAGACTTTTAACGGCAACGGGATTACAGCACGTTGGCTACGACCCAGGCATCCACGTTGAAGGGTACAACGGTCGGGCAGCTCGTCAGGCGGTTCTTGATGGCATTGCCGTCAATGCTGCCGTAGCGCAGCGGCACTTCTTTCTTGATGTAGGTCTTGTGCTGAGCCGAAGCGCCGGTCTCCTCCACCTGCGTAACGGGGCCATGCAGGCACTTGAGAATGCCGTCGCCGCCGCAAATCAGGGTGCCGGAGGGCAGAATGGGCTTTACCGTGCCGTCATCATCGGTAAACTTGCCGGCAAAGGAGTACATCTCAACGCCGTCGCTGTTCCAGCCGATAAAGCGCACGCCCTGTCCGCGGTACTTGGTGTTGATGGCGCCCATGTCAATGTTGCGGCCATCAAACTGCTTCACGTAATTGCTGTTGGCAATCATCGCGTCGGCCACATCCGGGGCCATTACAATCTTGTCCACAATGCCCAGGCCGTCATACACCATGTCGTAAATGTCGTGCATGTCGGTGTCAATCTTGGCGCCGGCATCGCTCCACTTGGTGGCAGGGGTAAAGTTCTGGGTAAAGCCGTAGTCGGCAATCATGGTGGTGTTCATGTCGCGGCCTTCGTTGGTGTAGCGGAACACGCTCAGCTTGCCGGTCAGCAGTACCTGGCGCACCATCCACTCGCGGCGGCGCTGAATCGCCTTGCGCATCTCCACCAGGTCATTGGCCAGCATCTTCTTTTCGCGCTGCTGCGGGGTCATCGCGCCCAGAATATCCTCGCCGAAGGCGCGCTTCTGCAAATCGGGATTGGTAATAATGCGCTCGGGCGCCACGGTGCAAAAGCCGATCTCGCGGGTCTCATAACCGCCGCGGCTCATCACCACACCGCCGGTGCCGGGGTGTACAACGGGTGCCATCTGACGGCTGCCCTTGCGGAAGTCGTAGATCGCCTTGTCATCCTCCACCGCGCCCATGTCGGCGCAGAAGGTATCGTACAAAAAGCTGTATTCGCGCTCCATCAGCTCAATGGCCGCGAGCTGCGCACGGGTGCTGTAAATATCAAGCGCCATAATCATTAGCCTCCCACTTTGTTGTTAAACTCTTTGGCCGTGTTCATCTGGTTAAACACAATGCCCTGTCCGCGAAGCACCGCGATGTTCGCGTCACTCAGCGCCGCATCCTTGGCCAGCGTCACGCGGCCGTAAATCAGTTTGCCCGCACGGTATGCCTTGGCATCCTCGGCAATCTCGGCATCGGCATCGGTATCCACCTGCTCATCCAAAACATAGAGCTGGTTGGTGCTCACCACATTCGCGTCTGCCGCCGGCGCGCACATGCCGCTGCTCTTGCGGTATACCACCGTGCCGCGCTTCACGGTGCCGTTGCCCGGCTCCATGCTGATTGCCACGGTGTCCGCGCCGATGGGGTCGGCCAGCAGATATTCGGGGTTGTTCGTGCCCACCACGCCGTACATGGCGGTGTTGTTGGTAGTAGCCATTCTTTCTTACCTCCTTAGTACATTCCGCCGTCCATCACGCGGGCGGCATTCTTGGCGTAGCCTGCCATTTCCTTGGCAAAGCTGTCCATTTCCTCGGCGGGCTGCTTGCTGTGCTCCTCGCTCGCTTCGCCCGCAATGTCACGGCTGGGGGCTACCTCGCCCTTGCGGTCGCTCAGGTACTTCTGCCCCTTCTCCTTCTGGGCCTTGATGACCGCCTTGTGGTAGTCCATGGCGCTCATGCCGCTCTGCTTGGCCTGGGCTGCCATTTCCTCATACCCGATGGGGGTCAGGTCCTCAATGTCCTGGATGCGTTGGCGCTCGTTGTCCGCGCCCGCCTGCATGATGCTCTCCACCAGCGCAGGCTCCTGATTGCGCAGTTCCTCGATGGTCATGTTCGTGTGTTCCTCCTTTTGCATAGCCTCGTTTTGTGTATGTTCAGCAGTCTCCGCGGTGACAACATCCGCGGGCGCGTTGCTGATAATGGGTTCGGCCGTCAGGTTTTCGGGCACATGCCGATACATTTTGCGCATGGCGCTCATGGCCTGCGCGCTCACGCACGCGGCCGCGCGGGCCTGGGCATCCTCGCTTGTCACCTCATCGCAAAAGCCCTCCTTTACCGCTTCCTCGGCGGTAAACCAGGTCTCCCTGTCCATCCAGCCCTTGATGGTCTCCTCATCCTTGCCGGTGCGCTTCTGATACATGCCCCGCGCCGTCGCTTCCTCGCTGCGCAGGTGCTCGGCAATGCGCTCCATGTCCTCCGCGTTTCCGTATCCCACGGTCCACGGGTTATGGATCATGTATTCGCTGCCCGGCATGATCGCCACATGCGCGCCCGGAAGGCTCGCAATCAGCGTCGCAGCGCTCGCGCACAGCCCCTCAATGCGGATGTTGATTTCCTCAAACCCCGCACTTGCCAGAATGCCGCGCATCGCCATGGCTTCCGTCACAATCCCGCCCGGGCTGTTGATGCGCACATTCACCTTCTTCGCGCCCTGCTCCCGCACGTCCTTGATGGCCTTATCAAAATCGCGTGCGCTCTTGTCTTCCCGGCTCCACTTCCATTCCTCGGGAATGTCCTGTATGATTTCGCCATACAGAAAGATTTCCGCCGCCTCCCCGTCCGCGCTCATGCGCGGCGCGGTATACGCCAGGCGGAAGCAGTCTCTACTCCCCATCCTCTTCCTCCTCTTCCGTAATCTTTTCGCCCTCGCTGCCTTCTTTGGCATCAATATCCTTGAGCGCGTTTATTTCCTTCCTGCGCTGCCGGATATTGCTCAGCCAGTCGTTGCCGTTGTACTCGCTGGCCTCCTGCTCCTGGGTGGTAATGTTGTTGGCAATGCGCACCGTCGCGGCATTCACTTCCTTCAGCGGGTCCACATGTCCCATGCTCGCGCCCATCCACATGCACCCGCACCACGCCTGCCGAATGGCAGGGTCATCAAAGAACCCCGGCGCTTCAATGCGCCCGCTCGCCACGGCTTCGCTGAGCCACTGTTCATAGATCGGCTGGTTAAAGCTCGCGTTGAACCCCGTGCGCCGCACCCTCACCTCGCGCCAGAAATCCAGCAGCGCGCTCCTTGCCGCCGTATAGTTGCTCTCGTATTTCTTGATCAGCACTTCCTTGGGAATGCCCATGCCCGTACCGATCAGCGTTTCCATGGTGGATACAAAGCTCTCAAACGCCGTATTGCTGCGCAAAGGATTCAGCTCCTGTATCTTCTTTCCCGGCGGCAGGCTGTACACCGCGCCCGGCGCCAGTTCCAGGGAAAGCTCGTCGTCCGTTACCTTGTCATCCTCGTCTATCGCGTCTTCCAGGCCAAACTTCCCGTCATCCGCGTCGCTTACCACAAAGGCCGCCAGCATACTCGATACCACGTTCGCCGCCAGCTCGCTGGTCAGGTATCGGTCAAGCTGCTTGATCTGCTCAATCTGCGCCGCCACAAAGGGAATGCCCCTGCGCTGCTCGGGCCGCTCCACCGTCATAATATGCAGGATATTCGGGTATCCCGTGTCTTTCCCGTAGGCGTCAATGCTCGTCCATTCAACGCTCTGCGTCGTGTTTTCCAGCAGCGGATGGCGGTTGCAGATGTAGTAGCGGACAACGCTTCCCTCCTTGTCTATCTCCACGCCGTCCACAATGCGCCCGCCGCTGTCCGTCTCCTCGCTTTCGCTCTCGCCCTCCACGCTGTCGGGCGTGCTCACGCGGTCGGCTTCCAGCACGCGCAGTGTCAGGGTATAGGGTGTGCGCTTGTTTTCACTCATCCCGAATACCACAAACACATCCCCGCTCACCAGCTCGCTTAAAAACGCCAGCTGCTGCAATGTGTAAAAATTGTGCTGCCGCTCGGCATCGCACATCGGGTTCTCGGCCCAAAGTTTGAACTCCCGCAGGGTATTGCGCTCCCACGTGTCCTGCTCCTCATCGCTCAGCCCCAGCGCTTCCCCGTCTATCTTGGGCTTGGGCTGTATGCCCCAGCCCACCACGTTCGTTGTCAGCGTTGCCGGGCCGCTCCTTGCCAGTCCGCCCCCCGCATACAGGTCGCGCGCGCGCTGCCGCAGCAGCGCTCCCTGCAGGTCAATGTCATCCTCGGCACTGCCGCCGCCAACCACCCAGCCGATCATGGAGTTCAGCGTCGTGCTCGCGCCGTGGTTTCCGTATCCCGTCGCGCTCATGCGCGCGGCGCTCTCTTTCTTCCCCGCCCCCTGCGCATCCAGCCGCTTTTTGTATGCCGCCTGCCCGCGCCTGGGGCTTATCAGAAACAGCGCCCGCTCTTTGAGGGTCGGCTCTCTCTTTTTCTCCATCTCGTCCCTCCGTTACAGGTCACGCGGCACAATCCGCGCCACCCGCGTCGTGCGCACGCTCCCGCTCAGCGCTTCCACCAGCCCCGAAAAATACGTAATGCGGCTCGCGATATCGCCAAGGTCCACGCTCGTAAACTCCCGCGTGCCCACCTTGTAGCTCTTCGCCTGCCCGCTTGCCAGCGCCCGCTCGCAGTCCTTCCACAACTGCAGATATTCCCTCGCTTCGCTCAGCGTATACGCGCTTAGTACTGCCATGCTCCCGCTCCTTTCATACCTGAATCCCGCCCGATATCACCATCTTGCGCTTTTTCTTTTCGCTCTCCGCCCGCGTCATGGGCTCATTATCCGTTTCTCCCCGCATCAGGCTCTCGTACTTGTCAAAGTTCCACCGGAATCCCTTGAACGCCGCCCGCGCGTAATTGCGCATGTCCAGCGGTTCATTGCGCTCGTATGTCTTTTCCCATACCATCACGTTCTGCCCGCCGCGCCTGTGAATCACCTGCT
This sequence comes from bacterium, assembly GCA_963624325.1. Lineage (GTDB taxonomy): Bacteria > Bacillota > Clostridia > Christensenellales > Aristaeellaceae > SFMI01. The sequence continues at coordinate 2,459 of CAVFPH010000062.1, read as the reverse complement.
GCTCGCTGATGAGCCCCCGAAAGTATTCCCGGTCATACCCACGCTCCTGATCCAGGGGAAAGTGCATATACCGGTCTCCCGGCTCTTCCACGTTTGTCGCGTAGAGAATCGCTTCCTTCCCCGCGTCCACGCCGATCACAAAGCCGTATGCCCCGTGATACCCCGTGCCGCTCTTCATCCTGCGCACATATTCCTTGTTCGCGCCGCCCTCGCCCTTGATGGGCCACAGCCGACGGCTTGCGCGCTTGGCGCACTCGCGGTACACATCCTGCGTAAAGTGGCCGCCGCTGTCGATAAACGCCGCCATAATCCGCACGCTCATCCCGCCCGCCGTCTTCCAGGGTCTGTCCAGCAGCGCATCCACTTCTTCCCATACGCCCGGGCTGTCCGCGCGCCCCGGGATCACCCCGCGCTCAATGCCCCAGCTCTCCTCGTTTCTGTTCCACCCCACCACCTCATATTCCAGGCGGTTGTCCTGCGTATCAATCCCCATCGTCAGCACCAGCACCCCGCTTGGCACCTCGGCATTGTAGTGCTCGCGCCGCGCGTACAGGCGTTCGGGTTCGCCGTTGCTTTTCCGCACTTCCCAGCTTTCGCCCAGCATCGTGTTGTGGAATATCTTCAGGCGCTCCGGGTCATCCTTGCTCGTCAGAAAGGCGTGCGCAATCTCCCGCCAGTCCGCCCACGGGCTCATAAACGCGCTCAGCCGAAAAGAGCGCACGCCGTTTTCCAGCGCACGCTCGTTCCTGGGCACCCATTTCGCAGGCTGCCGTTTGGTGTCATACTCCGCCGTCTCCGTCTTGCATATGGGGCACTGCCACCGGGCATTTTGCACAATGTAGATGGTCTCCCCGTTCTCGTCCTTGATCTTCTCATGCTCAAACTTGATATCGTCAAAGCGGATGTAGCTGTATTGCCGGCAGTGGGGGCACTGCGTGTGCCACTCTTCCTGTGTTCCCCGCATGTACGCCCTCTCAATCTTGCTCACGCCCTTGATGGTCGGTGTCGATGTCTTGATAATCTTTCGGTTATGCTTGTACGTCTCCGTTCTGCGCTCGGCCAGGCCAATCGGGTCGCCCTCCGTCCCCGCGCTCACGGGAAAGCGGTCGATCTCGTCCATAAAGATGTACCGTACCGGCTTGCTCGCAAGGTCCGCCGGGCTGTTCGCCCCGATAATCGCCAGGCTGCCGCCCGGAAACGTCTTCATGGTAATCGTGTTTGCCGCGTCCCGCCCCTTGGCCTTGTACACCTTGCCGCGCAGCACCGGGCTTGCCGCAATCATCGGCGCAATCCTGCGCTTGCTGAAGTCCTCGGCCACCTCTTTCGTGGGCTGTATGTACAGGATGGGCCCGGGGTCCGCGTCAATCGCCTGCCCCATCATGTTCATTTCCATCTCGGTCTTGCCCACCTGCGCGCTTGCCATAATCACAATCTCATGCACATCCCTTTGTGTAAAGGCGTCCATGATCTCCCTTTGATACGGCGCTCTGTCCGTCCGCCAGGGGCCCGGCTCCGCGCTGCTCTCGGATACCAGCACGCGGTTCTCATCCGCCCATTCGCTCACCGTCTGCGCTCTGGGCGGCCGAAACAGCGCGTATGTGTTTCTCAGCAGCTCGCTTAACCTCATTCGCGCTCCCCGTCCTCTTCCTCCTCCGCGTCAGTGTCCGTATCCGCTTCTTCCTCCTCCGGCACCGGGGTATCGGCAATATCGTTTAGGATTTCCCTGACCTCCGTATCCAGTATGGCGGTAATGTTCTCCACGCTCCCCATCATCACAATCTGGGGTGCGGCCTTGTAGGGCAAGCGCAGAAGGTTCTGTTTCACGGTGTTGGCAATCGCCGCCCACAGCTTTGCCACCTCCTGCACATCCACCAGGCTCCCCTCCAGCCGGGCCACCTCCAGCTCCGTCTTTCGCGTCTTCACCCGCTCATGGATCGTTTTCGCCTCATCCAGTGTGCCGTCATCGCTCATTTCGCTGTTTACATTGTACCTGACCCACCTTTGCACAAACAGCGGCGCGTCATACTTCCCATCCGCCGTCCCCACAAACAGTTTTTCATTGGCCGGCAGCGCCATATCAATGTCATGCAGCCGCCGATAGCTGTACCCCGTCAGGCTCGCCAGCTCCTTTTTCGTCAGTGTCAGCGTCATGGTATCTGCCCCGTCTGCACCATGTAGTTAAAGTTGTGGCGCAGCCTTTTTTCCATCAGGTCCACCAGCTCTTTTTCAATGTCCGCGCGGCTTCGGTTCAGCGGCATCTGCGGCACGCCCACGCCCGCCACGCGCACAATGGGCAGTCGTGCCTTCGTGCGTCTGGTAAATATCAGGCCCTTCGTCTGGAAGGGCTTGTTTCCGCCCTGGTTGCGCATCCGCTCCGGCAGCGTGCTCCACGTGCCCTTCAGCACTTTCGCCTTCACGCGCTTGGCAATATGCTGCTTTCCGCCCTGCGCGCGGAAGGT
>CAVFPH010000061.1:0-11567 GCA_963624325.1 bacterium | reverse complement strand
GAATGAGGTGTGCGGTTGGTAATTGTCATACCCGCGCACAGAGCAGCACTATACAGCGTAGTGCTTACCTGGCAAACGCCACCGCCGATTACTTCTGTCAGCTGCCCTGAAATATATCCGAGGGCTGTTTGATAACCGTTTTCTGTCGTCCGTTTGCCGACGGTTTTATTAAAACTGAAGCTGGTATTGTTTTCAAGTACGATGCCGTTAATTTTAGAAAATGCAACGGCAATATTGGCGTTTCTCGCTTCTGTAGAGGCACGATCAATTGCTGTAGCTGCCGTAGACAGCAGAGAAACACTTTGCTTGATATCCAACAGCGTTACAGCCGGTTCAATCGCAACCAAAGGTATATCATATCGTCCGCCTTCTCCTGTTGCAGCAAGATACAAAATCTCATTTTTAGCTGCTTCCTGATCGATCTTTTGACCGTTTAGTGCTTCCGAAAAAGTAAAAGGATCGGATGCATTGGATGGATCGAACTCCTTGATAGCCGCATTTTGCGGCGCCCGATAAACATTGTCGGCAATGATGCTGAGAATGTAGTCGATTTGATCCGACGTACTTTCCTGCGGTTCAATATATACCTGATAGGGTTCGTCCCGGAGCTGCTGAACATCCGCAAGATACTGTTCATAGTCACCGGTGTGACCAAGCTGCCATGCAGACTGAAGCAGTGTATCTATCTGCTCATAATCCGCATGAATACCTAAAACGGAATAATTGATCGTTGAGTATACAAAGTCATTGCAGGCTATTTCCAATGACCAGGCATTTTCCCATTCTTCAACGCGGTTGAAAACCATGTCCCATGCCTCATTATAGGTCATGCCGCCCAATGAGATGCCATCCACATAGATACCATCCAGAAAAGTTTCCCGGCTGTCCTTATAGGCACGATGCTCTGCGCTGTTTCCCTGAACAAATGCAAAAACACCGCCGGCCACGGCAATCAAAAGGAAAAAGCTAACCAGCACGATAAGGCGCCTGCCTCGGAAAGCACGTGTATGATGTCCTCGCTGCGATTGTTTTTTCTGTGTCGGAGTTGTATTTGCCGATGGGCTGTATCCTTGATGCTGCATCCGGAAAATCAGTTTCCTTTCAACGAATCAATCATATTCATAAGGCATAGCGTATCTTCGTGCATCTTAGCCCAATGACAGCGCATTGCACCAAGCGGTGCGTGACTGCTGCCGTCATCATGAAAATCGCTGCCGCCTGTTACAAGCAAATGATGCCTTTCCGCGCAATTCAACCACTTTTCAAAAAAGTTTGGAAGATGAGCAGGATGATATACTTCCAGACCAAGCAGGCCGGCGTCAATCCATGCAGGCAATGTACTTTCGAGCTTTTCTTCCGTCCAGTTCATTAGTCCCGGGTGAGCCAGAACGGGGACAGCATTCACTGAACGCAAAAGCGCAATAGCATCCGCCGGATCCAGATACGCGCGCGGAACATAGGCCGGCTTGCCATTGCCAAGGAAGCGTTCAAACACCTCATTCATATCAGAAGCATAGCCATGTGCAATCACTGCACGCGCAATCTGAGGCCGTCCGATTACGCCGCCTCTGCCGACCGGAATCTGCGACAACTTCAATGAAATACCGAAATCAGCAAGCTTTGCCAGAATTTCATCTGCGCGTTCAATTCTTTCCCGTGACATGTCGTCCAAAAAGCTTTGAAGCCGCTCATTTGCCAGCGGGACACCATAGCCGAGTATGTGTATCTCTTGCTCTCCGCCCGTGCTCAATTCAACAGCCGGAATTAGTGTAATTTCGGCGCTTAGTGCCGCCTTCTCACCTTCAACTATCCCTCCGAGCGAATCATGATCGCTGATGGCCATGCAGTTTACTCCGCAGGCTTTTGCGCGTAAAACGACCTGGGATGGCGAAAGAACGCCATCCGAGGCCGTTGTGTGAATGTGCAAATCGGATTGATACTTCAGCATGTTTGGATTATGCATCGGCTGTATCATTTTCTGTATTGGCAGAAGGGTGATCTGCAGCAGAAGCGTCGTTGTTCTCAGTGTGGCTATCTACTTGAGCAGGAGTATTCTGCTCCTTTTCAGGAAGCGGTCGTCCTTCCATAAAAGCAAGGAATTCCTCGCGAGACAGTGTTTCCCGCTCGATCAGCAGCTGTGCCAAGCCTTCCAGTTTGTCCTGATGTTTGGCAAGCGTATCTGTTGCGAGCTGATAACAGGATCTGAGCAGCTCGGCAACCTCTGCGTCGATCTTTGCGGCCAGCTCTTCGCTGTATTCACGAGAATGCCCGAAGGAAGCCCCAACAAATACTTCCTGATCGCTGTCCAAGTAAATCGTACCGATTTTTTCGCTCATGCCATAGCGCGTCACCATAGCACGGCAAATTTCGGTCGCATGCTGCAAATCGCTTTGGGCGCCGGTAAAAATGTCATTGAAAATCAGCTTTTCGGCTGCATGCCCGCCCAAACACATAGCAGTACGTTCAAGCAGCTGCTTTCGACTGCGGTTATCAAGTTCTTTTGAAGGAAGTGAAAGCGTGAATCCGCCGGCACCGCCGCGAGGAACGATTGTCACCGTGTGAATTTCATCGCATAGCGGCAGAAAATGCCCGACGATCGCATGACCGGCTTCATGATAAGCAACCAGCTTGCGATCTTCCTCAAGAACCTTGTGGCTTTTCTTTTCCGGACCCATCTGAACACGCTCAACTGCTTCAATCAGCATGGCTTGGCTGATCTGGGTTTTGCGCCTGCGCGCGGCAAGAATCGCGGCCTCGTTCATGATGTTTTCAAGATCCGCGCCGGTCGCAAAGGGGGTGCGCTTTGCGATGTTTTGCAGATCGACATCATCTGCCAACGGTTTTCCGCGAGAATGCACTTTCAGAATTTCAACACGTCCGTCCACGTCCGGGTAGTTGACGACAATCTGCCTGTCAAAGCGGCCTGGGCGCAGCAATGCGGGATCAAGGATGTCGCGGCGGTTGGTTGCAGCCATGACTATCACGCCCTCGTTTGGCGCAAAGCCATCCATTTCAACCAAAAGCTGGTTAAGCGTTTGCTCCCGTTCGTCATGTCCACCGCCAAGCCCGGCTCCGCGATGACGCCCAACGGCATCGATTTCATCAATGAAAACAATGCTTGGCGAATTGCGCTTTGCCTGCTCAAACAGATCACGTACACGGCTTGCGCCGACGCCGACAAACATCTCGACAAAGTCAGAACCGCTGATTGAGAAAAACGGAACATCCGCTTCTCCCGCAACCGCCTTGGCAAGCAATGTTTTGCCGGTACCGGGAGGGCCTACGAGCAAGACGCCTTTGGGAATGCGGGCACCGAGTGCCATGTAACTGCGTGGATTTCTTAAAAAATCAACCAGTTCTTTAAGCTCTTCTTTTTCTTCTGCCGCCCCTGCGACATCGGAAAAACGGATTTTATTTTTGCTTGGATCGCTCATTTGGGCGCGGCTGCGGCCGAAATTCATCACTTTACCGTTGCCGCCCATCTGCTGGCGCATCAGAAGCCACCAGAAGAACAGCATCAGCGCAATCATCAGAATAAAGGGCAGCCACTCCAATATCCAGGGAGTGCTGAGCGGAGCCAGATAAATAATGCTCAGAGCCTTCCCGGAGAAAGAGAGATTTCCTTCGCTGATCAGTTCACGATCGACATTGGCATCCGCAGCAGCCATAGTGCGAAGCGTATCAAGAAAATCGGAACCGATTACGCAATAAAAGTCGTAATTATCCGGAAACTCGGCATAGGATCGGACGGAATCATAGTATAAGCCGTACAAATTCTGTCCACGGATAGCCACATACTCTACTTTTCCGTCAGCAACCTTTTTGAGTAAATCCGGATAAGTGATTTCGCTGCCGGTGCTTTTGCCGCCCGTCAGTAAAGCAGCCATTAAGATAAACGCGGCAATCAGTATGACATAGCCGAATAAACCGCGAGAGGGCTTCTTCAAAGGGCAAATCCTCCTTCAAGCAAACATCGAGTGCATTATAGCACAATGGCGATGCATATTGCAAACAGTAAGCCAAAGCTTACTTGGTATAAATTCTGGGGTGAAGTACACCGATGTCGGGCAAATTGCGATATTTTTCATCATAATCCAAGCCATAGCCGACTACAAAAGCATCCGGAATGACAAAGCAGGAGTAGTCTACCTCAAGTTCTACCCTGCGGCGTGCAGGCTTATCCAGCAGCGTTGCAATGCGAACGCTGGCTGCACCGCGCTGCATGAACTCTTTTTTGATGTAAGAAAGTGTCATACCACTATCGACAATATCTTCAACCACAAGCACATCACGGCCGCAGATATCCCGATCCAAGTCCTTAACCAGTTTGACAACACCGGTAGATTTTGTGCTGCTTCCGTAGCTGGAAATAGCCATAAAGTCAATATTCAGCGGGAAATCCAGTTCCCGCAGAAGATCCGCGAAAAAGATGACGGCTCCTTTGAGAATGCACACAACGACAGGTGTCTTCCCCTGATAATCAGCGGAGATTTTTTTGCCGATTTCTTTCACATGTTCCTGGATTTCTTCCTTGGTGATCAGCACTTTTTCAAGATCCTGATACTGTGTAAAGGTATTCTCCATCAATTGTCCCTCCCCTATATTGCATCGGGCAATGTGCCCGCATACATCATCATCTTGGCTTTATTTGTGCAGCAAGCTGAAATGCGAAGTTTTTCGGATGCACCGACGCCAACCATCCAAAGCACTTCGCTGCCCCGGCATACCAACGGCCAATCATCCCGAAACGGCTGATCAATGTGGTGGTCAATCATATAATCCTTCAGTTTTTTTGTACCGCACTTGCCGAATGGGCAAATATAGTCACCGGCCTGTCTTGTACGAAGTGCAATCCCCTGCTCCAAGAGATTATCGGGAATTGCCTGCATTCTTATCCCGTCTCCGAGACGATCAGCGCAAGGAAGAATGTGCAGTAAAGAAGGATCGAGAACAGGCTTGACCGGGCTTGGCGGGAGCAGATGCAGGCGTGTTCTTGTACGCATTGCCCGCCAATTTTCAGGAAGATTCTCATAGCTGTTCTCGGCTGCTTCGGTCAGCGCCTGCAGACGCATGGTTTGCTCATAAGAAAGCGGCAGCCCGGTTTGCATGGCATAAGTGCGCAGCATCCTGTTTTGCATGGCAGGTTCCTGATTGTGCAAAGCACTTAGAAGGATAAACCGATGCCTTCCCTTGCCGCAAGCACCTTCAAGCGCCCTCTTTGCCATATCGCTTAGCAGCATATCTTCCTGGCTCAGTATTGCTGCCGCACGGCATATGGACGATACTGCCGATGGATCAGCCTGTTCAAGGGCAGGCAGTGCATACGCACGGATATAATTGCGCGTATACGCCGTATCCTGATTGCTCTCATCTTCCCGCCACGATTGACTGATTCCCTTCAGTGCTGACCGAATCTGTGCCCTTCGAATGGATAAAAGCGGGCGCCAGAAGCTGACGTTCAGTTCTTTCATACCGGAAAGCCCAGTCATTCCGCTTCCGTGGATCAAATGCATAAGGACAGTCTCAGCCTGATCATCCATGTGATGAGCCAGTGCCAGCACACCACCGTCTTGGGAGCAAAGTGCCCGGTCAAAGGCTTCATACCGTGCCCGACGAGCAGCATCTTCAACGCTGCCATGCCGTTCAACCTTAACGTGTGAAATCTTCAAAGGAACGTGAAGAGTTTCGCAAAGAAGCTTGCAGAATTCTTCATCAAGCTGAGCATTTTCACGCAGCCCGTGGTTGACATGCACGGCTTGCAGCTCAAAATGCATTTCCGTGCGCAGCTGGGTCAGAGCATGCAAAAGCAGAACAGAATCCGCGCCGCCGGATAGCCCTGCGAGAATGGGAGTCGGGCATCCGATGTGCACATAGCTTGCACGCACAGCATCGAAAATTGCAGAGAAATCATCCATAACTAAAGACATCGCACCTCAGCGCTTATGCTTTTTGAGGAAATCGCCCATCTCTTCCATGGCATGCTGAAGCTCTGAAGCCTCCGGAAGCATCACAATGCGGACGCGGATATCATCCTTCCAGTCAAAGCCTGCGCCGGGAATAACAAGCACGTGCTTTTCGTGCAAATACTGCATGGCAAAATCATGATCATCTTTAAAATCATACATTTTGCCGTCAATGGACGGAAAAAGATAAAATGCTGCCCTGTTGGGAATGAAGGACACGCCTTCGATCTTCGCAAGAGCCTCTGTTGTGGCTTTCCGCTGCTCATACAGGCGGCCGCCGGGAACAAGCATTGCGCGCGTGCTCTGGGAGTCGGCCATGGCAGCGGGAATAACAAGCTGGGTCAGGGCATTTCCACACAGGCGCATGGAGGCAAGTTGGGTTACGGCCTGCTTAATGTCTTCCAAAACACCATTCGGACTGTTGAAGACCATCCATCCGCAGCGGAAGCCGCAAATAATGTGCGATTTGGATAGGCCGTTGAACGTAATACAGGGCACATCGGGTGCCAGTGCGGCAACAGAATCGTTTTCAAGGCCGTCCATCACAAGACGATCGTAGATTTCATCGGCCAGCAGCACCAAATGATGCTTTCGCGCGATGTCCGCAATCGCAAGCAGCGTTTCACGGCTGTAAACCGCACCCGTCGGGTTGTTCGGATTAATGATAACAATTGCCTTTGTGCGGTCTGATACCTTGCGGGCAATATCATCGGGATCGGGATTCCAGTTATTCTTCGGGTCACAATGATAGAAAACCGGCGTGCCGCTGCAAATATAGGCGTTGTTGCTCCACAGCGAATAGCATGGAGAAGGCATCAGGATCTCGTCCCCCGTGCTGACAAGAGCAGTCATGGCCATGGAAGCAACTTCACTTACACCATTGCCGATAAAGATATCATCCATCGTGATATTCTTCAGTCCGCGGCGTTTGTGATATTCACAGATGACACGGCGTGCTTCAGGCATACCGCGCATATCACAATAAGGAACTGCTTCGTCAACATGTTCGGAAAGCGCCCGGCGGACGCTGTCGGGCAAGGTAAAGCCAAAGGAGGCGGGGTTGCCGGTGTTAAGCTTCAAAACCTTTTCTCCGGCAGCCTGCATGCGTAGTGCCTCTTCGTAAAGCGGGCCGCGAATATCGGAGTGTACCTTTTCCATTCGATTGGAACGAAGAATCATAGATTAAACCTCTCCTTAAAGTTGAATCATCTCGGTACCCGCCACGGCGGAATCGACAAGGGCTTGAATATCCAAGGCAGATTCCGCCTTTTCAACATTTTCAAGCTTAGGCTTTGTGCACGGATGCCTCGGTGTGAATACAGTGCAGCAGTCCTCGTAGGGCAAGCAGCTGGTTTCATAGGTGCCGATTTTTTCGGCAATATGAATGATCTCGATCTTGTCATCGCCAATCAGCGGACGAAATACCGGCATGCCCGCAACCACATCGGTACAGCATAACGCATCCAAAGTCTGGCTGGCTACCTGTCCCAGACTTTCACCGGTAATAAGTGCCTTTGCTCCCTCTGCCTGCGCAATTTTGGCCGCAATGCGCATCATGAATCGGCGCATGACCAAGGTACCGTATTCTTCGGGACATTTTTCATGGATCTGCAATTGTGCCTCGGTAAAAGGTACAATGTAGAGCTTCACTCCGCAGCAGTAAGCTGACAGCTGCTTTGCAAGGGTTATCACTTTCTCCTTGGCACGCTCGCTTGTATAAGGATAAGAGTGAAAATGAACAGCGCTGATTTCAACCCCGCGCTTGGCGATGCAATAGCCGGCTACAGGGCTGTCAATGCCGCCGGACAGCAGCAGCGTTGCCTTGCCGCCGGTGCCCACCGGCATACCGCCGACAGCCTCCATTACCCGGACATAAAGATATGCCATATCGCGGATTTCAACATTCATCACATGCTCCGGCGCATGGATATCCACATGAAGGTTCGGACAATGCTCCAGAATATATCCGCCCATCTCCATGTTAATCTCAGGTGATGTCATGGGATAGCGTTTATCGGAACGTCTTGCCTCTACCTTGAAGCTTCCGGAAAGTCCCAGCATCATTTGCGCAGCCTGAGCGCAGAGTGCACTGAAATCGTTCTTATCCATCTCAACAGCCGGGCAAAGCGAGTGAACGCCGAATACCTTGCTGACGGCCGCCATGCACTCGTCCATATCGTTCATGTCACTGACGAAAATGCGCGCGTCATGCAGCCATACATGGCCGCCGAAAGGACGAACAGCCTGCTTTACGCGGGCAACCAGCGCACGCATAAAATAAGGGCGGTTGAGCCCTTTTAAATAGATTTCCCCGTAGCGAACCAGAATCAGCTGGCGCATGAGATTCGTTACCTTCTTTCGTAGCGTTTAAGCATTTCGTAATGACGGGCAATACAATCCGCCGCATAATCGATTTGCTCTTTTGTGGTGTAAGGGCAAAGCGAAAAACGGATAGCCGATTCGGCCTGTCTGCGCGGAATGTTCATAGCACTGAGCACTGCCGACAATTTCTGTTTCCGGGAGGAGCATGCAGAGCCGTTTGCAACATATACCTGATCCCCCTCCAGTGCGTAAAGCATGGTTTCCGATCGTACGGGTACCAGGGAGCAGTTCAAAATATGCGGCGCGGCCATATCCGAAGCCGGATCAGGGCCGTTTACACGGAAATTATCCCCTGCAATCGATGCAAGACGATCATACAGCTGCAATTTTATTGCGCGCATGTTATTATCCTGCGGATAATTTTCAATAGCTGTCAGTAAACCGACAATTCCGGGGGTATTTTCCGTGCCTGAGCGCAGTCCTTTTTCCTGACCGCCGCCCAGCATTCGGGCAGAAACACGCATGCGAGTGCCCAGCACAAGCGCACCGATGCCTTTAGGGCCGTGAATCTTGTGACCGGACAGCGCATAGCTGTCAATGCCAATTGCCCGCATATCAACGGGCAGCCGCATAAATCCCTGAACACCATCCACATGAAGCATTGCCTGCGGGCAAATGCGGTCACGAAGCTGAGCGATTTCGCGCAGCGGCATGACAGTTCCCGATTCATTGTTGACCTGCATTACGCAAATCAAGCGCGTATCAGGCGTCAGCAGCTGCTCCAATGCATCCAAACGCACGGAACCGACGGCATCATACGGAATTTGCTGCACATCAAAACTGTTTTTCAGGCTTTCGCAAGGCACAGCCACAGCGGGGTGCTCGCCCGCGGTATACAGCACGCGGCCGCCGCGATACATGGTCAAGCTTCCGAAAATTGCCAGATTGTCGGCTTCCGTACCGCCGGATGTAAATATCACCTTTGCCGGATCGGCATGCAGTTCCCGTGCTATCGCTTCACGACAGGCATTCAGTTTTTTTTCGGATGCCAGCGCCGGCGCGTACAGCGCAGACGGATTGTAAAAACCATCCAGCATGCATTCGCGCATTGCATCCACCACAGCCTCCGTCGGTCTGGTTGTGGCACTGTTGTCCAAATAGCATATCATGGCGTCAGTTCACCTGATAGGCACCGGGGGCGGCATAGCGCTTAATCAGCGCATGCATTTCGTCGCTGACCTCGATGATGATAATTCGCTTGACCGATTCTTTGGAAAAGTAAAAATAGAACAGCTGCGCATCACGGTTGACAAACCAGTTATCCCGTTTGATGCCCTTCATGTTGATGTAGCGATTGAACGAGCCTGAATTGACAAGCCCCATCGCTTCTACATTTTTCAGGTTCATAGTACCGAGGTTCTTACGTTTTTTGTTGTTAAAAACCTGGGCAAAGTCCATCTGGCCGTTTGTAAAAGTGTATTCGTATTCGGTACGGATACGGTCTCTGCGCAGAAAAAGCAGCACGGCAATGGCGCCGGTCAGCAGAGTCATTACAGCATAATAGATAATGGGACCAACGCCTTCACCCGCATTGATGAGTACCATTACCCCCTGAAGCATCAAAAAAGCCCAGATGCCGAACACAACCATCATGACATTGGCAAGCGCGTACATGATCGATTCCGCACCGCGATTGTGTCTGGTTGCTACTTCCTCGAGAAAGTTGTCCATTGCCATAAAAAAGCCTCCTTATCGATAGCATCTCTATTGTACGCGAACAAGTGCCTTTTGTGCAAGTGTTTTCAGAAATAACGCTGCATTTTCCCTGCCTTTTATGCTACTAACGGCAAGGGAAGTATATTTTTCGGCATCATATTTGGCTTGGTCCAGTCCATAAAGGGACACCCATGTGCATTTATGTTCTTGTGCATCTTTCCCGATCTGTTTTCCGAGCATTTTTTCATCCCCGACAACATCCAAAATGTCATCAATGATCTGAAACGCAATGCCCAAGTTTTTGCCATATTCACGAAGCTCGTCAAGCACGCGCTCATCTGCACCTGCAAGCATCCCCCCCATCATCAGCGGCGCTGTCAGCAAATCGGCTGTCTTATGCAAATGGATGTAATGCAAGAGTGCTGAATCTCCGCCTTCTTTTTCGGCAGAGAGGTCGGCGCACTGCCCTGCAACCATGCCGCGCGTGCCGCAGCGATGTGCCAACTCGGCCAAGGCCTGAAAAGCATAAGGGTGTTCGGACTGCGACATCATCTCAAAAGCGAGTGACAGCAGCCCGTCTCCTGCAAGCACGGCCATGCCTTCTCCGTATACTTTATGGCAGGTAGGATGTCCGCGGCGAAAATCATCATTGTCCATGGCTGGCAAATCATCATGAATTAATGAATAAGTGTGAACCATTTCAACCGCCACGGCAAACGGCAATGCCGCAGAATAATCATCGATGAACATGTTGTATGCGGCCAGCAGCAGCACGGGACGCAAACGTTTTCCGCCCGCAAGCAAGCTGTATTGCATAGCATCTCTCAATGGGCTTGGAATATCTGTGGGCACAGCTATCTGCAAAACAGTTTCAACCGCCATTTGATACACGGTATATTGCTCTTCGTAGTTCATTTCTCCTCCGCAGAATCGTCAGACTCATCGCCGCGCAGTATTGTCATCCGTTCTTGCGCAGCAGTCAGATCTTTCTTCAGACTCTCTGAAAGTTTGATACCGGATTCATAGGCCTTGATCGTATCGGCAAGCGTCATCCCACCCGCTTCCATACGATTAACCAGTTCTTCCAGGGCACTGAGGCGCTCTTCAAATGTTTGTTCTGTCTTCTTCTTTGCTGGCAAAAGGATCACCTTCCCAAACAGACTGAACATGCACATCTGCACGCCCGTCTTTAAAAATAAGCGTCATATTGCCGTCTGCCTGGCGCACGGAAGAAATGGCATTCCCGTCATGCATGGCAACAGCATACCCGCGGCTTAATACTGTCATAGGTCCAACCGAGTTCAAGTGCTCACGGGCTTTGGCGAGACGGGCAGCAAGCAATGTCAGTTGTTTATCCGCTGCGCTCGTAAGTCTTTTCTGCAGATGCTCTGTCTCAAGCAGCATTTCCCGCACATGGGAAAACGGCTCGCATTGGTTTAAACGTCGTTCAAGCCTTGTCAGCACATTGTCCCATTCAAGGATCATGTGCATAGCTGCCTGGTTCATACTACGCAGCAGATCCTGCACAGTTTCCAGCAGAGCGGAACGTTCCGGAACAGCAAGCTC
>CAVFPH010000060.1:0-11887 GCA_963624325.1 bacterium | reverse complement strand
CCAGATGAATGGCGAGGCCATCAACAAGGCAAACGAGATCGCGAATCTGAAAGCGGATGCGGATGATCTGCGGAACAAGCTCGCTGACACCGAGGCGGCGCTTGGACGGGCGAATGCGCAGGCCGCACAGTGGATTGGGGACTACAACAAGGTGCGCATCAAGGCGTACAACCACTACCACCGCGCCAACTACGCAGAAGCCCATCCGTTCCGCAACCTGTGGGCGTGGGTGAAGAGAAAGCTGGGGTGCAAGGCATGATTAAAGACAGCGGTGAGCGCACCGAGTTTTCAACCGGCGCGGTAAGAGATATGCACACGGGGAAAGGCAGGATGGATTTGCTTCCGTGGGCGGCGGCTAAGTATGGAGAACATAATGTCGATAGAGGAGTGCCGACGCATAGCCTGCTCGATTCTGCGTTGCGTCATGCGGCGAAATACCTTGATGGGCAGGCGGACGAGCCGCACCTTGTGGCGGCTGCGTGGAATCTTCTGTGGGCTATCGAGATGGAGATCAATCATCCTGACTGCGTGGATACGCCGTGGGAGAAAAACGAAATCTTGAGACACTGAGAAAGGGAAGGGGTGAGAACCCCTTTCTTTTCTTTATATATTTCTTTTCTTTAGGGAGAGTGTAGCTATACGCAAGATGTATCTATGTTGTGTATATGTTGCTATACAGACAAAGGGGGAGAGAGAAAGATTTCCGCGCCCGTGGTGAAAAATAAAAGATGGCGTGTTACCGTCGGAAATAGGAAGCTCGGCTTTCCCGAGCGGGGATAAGAATGCTGCGCGATACGGCCGAGGGCTGGGGGGCCGGCAGCATAAAAAAAGAAAGGCGGTGACGGCATGGCGAAAGCAGGGTGTCATCCCAAATACGCGACGGTGGAAGAGATGCAGGCCGTTATTGATCAATACTTTGAGGACTGCAAGGGTGAGCCGATCATCGGGGACGACGGAATGCCGATCCTCGACAAATTCGGGCAGCCGTTTATCATCAATCAGCACCCGCCAACGGTGACAGGGCTGGCGCTCGCGCTGGGCTTTACGAGCCGTCAGGCGCTGCTGAACTATCAGGCGAAGAAAGGTTTCGTTGACACGGTGACGCGCGCGAAGGCGAGAATCGAGGCGTATGCGGAAGAACGGCTCTTCGACCGAGACGGTCAGCGCGGCGCGGAATTCAGCCTGAAATACAACTTCCGCTGGGCAAACGATGAGAAGAAAGACAGCGGCGAGGAAAGCACGTGCGGCGTGGCGGAGCTGCCCGCGGTGCTGCCTGCTCCGCAGGACGTGGGAGGTGATGCGAATGGCAAAGCGTAGCGTGGTATGGAAGCCGCAGCCCAAGCAGGCGCTCTTTATGAGCCGTTGGGAGGACGAGGCACTATACGGCGGCGCGGCCGGTTAGGCGGGGGCAAGTCCGACGCGCTGGTCATCGAGGCGCTGAGGCAGGTGGACGTCCCGTATTACAAGGCGATCATCCTGCGAAAGACTTTCCCGCAGCTTGCCGAGCTCATTGACAAGACGCTGAACTATTACCCGCGCATCTATCCGGGGGCGCGCTACAACGGCAGCAGCCATACGTGGACGTTCCCGAGCGGGGCGAAGATCATTTTCGGCTCGATGCAATACGCTAAGGACAAGATCAAGTATCAGGGCCAAGCGTATGACTTTATCGCGTTTGACGAGCTGACACACTTTACGTGGGAGGAATACAGCTATCTCTTTTCCCGCAACCGACCGAACGGCCCGGGAACGCGGGTATATATCCGCAGTACAGCGAATCCCGGCGGCGTGGGGCATGGATGGGTCAAGGAACGATTCATCACGGCAGCGCCGCCGATGCAGACCATTTGCGAGGACGCGGTCGTGCGCTTCCCCGATGGGCACGAAGAGCACAGACAGAAGAGCCGCATCTTTGTGCCGAGCACGGTGTTTGACAACAAGATCCTGCTCAAGAACGACGACAGCTATTTAACGCGCCTTGCGTCGATGCCGGAGGCAGAGAAAAACGCGCTGCTTTACGGCGACTGGGACACATTCTCCGGTCAGGTATTTACCGAGTGGCGCAACGACAGCGAGCACTACCGCGACCGCATCAATACGCACGTCATCGCGCCGTTTCAGGTGCCGAAGGAGTGGCCGATCTGGTGTGCGATGGACTGGGGATATTCAAGGCCGTTTGCCATCGGCTGGTTTGCGGTCGACCACGACCGCAGGCTCTACCACATCCGCGAGTATTACGGATGCACGGGCACGCCGAATGAGGGCGTGAAGATGGAGCCGACGGCGGTGGCGCGCGAGATGAAGCGCATCGAGGATGAAGACCCGAATCTCAAGGGGCGGCACATCTTTCGCGTGGGCGACCCCGCCATCTGGGGCACGCAGGGTACGGAGAGCATCGGATCGCTCTTTGAGCGCGAGCGCGTCTATTTTGAGAAGGGTGACAATGCCCGCATCGACGGCAAGATGCAGATGCACAACCGGTTCGCATTCGACGAAAGCGGCGTGCCGATGCTGTATATCTTCAACACGTGCAAGCATTTCATCCGCACGGTGCCGAACCTCGTCTACGACGAGAAGGACGTCGAGGACGTGAACACCGAGCAGGAGGATCATTGCTTAATCGGCGAAACGCTTGTTTGGACAGAGCGTGGAAATGCAGCCATCCGCGATTTGTGTGGGACGCGTGGGCGAGTGCTGTCCAGCGATGGCGAATATCACACCTACAGCGACGTGCGCCTTACGCAAAAAAACGTGCCGGTGTTTACGGTCGAACTGGAAGATGGCGGCACGGTTACGGCAACGGCCAACCACAAATTCCTGCTTACGAGCGGAGAATGGAAGAGGTTGGACGAGTTAAAAGAGGGGGACGACTTATGGAGCATGTAAACATTCGGAGACGACACAAGGCGGGGCTTTTATGAGGGTCAAGAAGGTTTATTCGGCGGGACGCGCCGACGTTTACAACATGGAAGTGGAGGGCACACATGATTTTGCCGTGAATAACGGCGTAATCGTGCATAATTGCTACGACATGACGCGCTATGTGTGCATGGAGAATCCCATTGCGGCGCGGGAGAATAAGCCGCCGAAGCTGGCCATCTATGACCCGCTGGACATCAATACGCCGAGCTACGACAGATATGCGTGGCTCCAACACAACTGACAGGAGGGGAAACAATCAATGGCAAGACTGCAAAGACTGCCGCAGACGCAGCAGCAGGCCGATGCGGCGGGCGCTGCCGCGATGGTGGAGGCAAAGGCGGACGCGCCGCTTGTGGGCGCTTTCCGAGACAGCGAGGCGGCACAGGAGCGCGTGACCGCCGCCGTGGGCAGCGAGAAGATCGGCGAGGCGCTGGAAACGCTGCAAAAGTACAAGCAGGGTAAGAGCAACTTTGAAAACCGCATCATCAGCGAAGAACGCTGGTGGAAGCTGCGGCACTGGGAGGACATTCGCCGAGGGTCGAGAAACGATGACAAGGGTCCCGAGCCCGCGAGCGCGTGGCTGTTCAACTCGATCATGAATAAGCACGCCGACGCGATGGACAACTACCCCGAGCCCGTGTGCCTGCCCCGCGAGCAGAGCGACGAGGAGAGCGCGAAGACGCTCTCGTCCGTGCTGCCGGTCATCATGGAGTACAACGAGTTCGACAGCACGTACAGCTTCGAGTGGTGGGAAAAGCTCAAACACGGCGTGGCGATCTACGGCGTTTTCTGGGACAAGGAGAAGGACAACGGCCTCGGCGACATCGCCATCGAGGGCATTGACCCGCTGAACATCTTCTGGGAACCGGGCGTTGAGGACATCCAGAAGAGCCGCAACGTGTTTACGGTGGCGCTCGTCGACCGCGACATCATCGAGAGCGAATATCCGCAGTTTGCGGGAAAACTCAGCGGCAGCAGCATCGAAACGGCGAAGTACGAGTATGACGATACGGTGGACACGAGCGGCAAGGTTGCCGTGATCGACTGGTATTACCGCAAGAAGACTGTCGACGGGCGCACGGTGCTGCACTACGCGAAGTTTATCGACGGCGAGCACGTGATCTACGCAAGCGAGGATGATCCTGAGTGCGCGGAGACGGGCTTCTACGAAGACGGCGAATACCCGTTTGTGTTCGACACGCTGTTTCCCGAGAAGGGTACGCCCGCGGGCTTTGGCTATACGGCCATTGCAAAGGACCCGCAGCTCTACATCGACAAGCTGTGGGGCAACATCCTTGAAACGTCGATGATGGGCAGCAAGCGCCGGTATTTTGCCAGCGAGAGCCTGAACATCAACGAAGAAGAGCTCCTCGATTGGCGCAAGCCCATCATCCACGTGTCCGGCAGTCTGGATAGCAGCAAATTGCAGGAATTGCAGGTGCGCCCGCTCGATTCCATCTATGCAAACATCGTGCAGATGAAGATCGACGAGATGAAGGAAACGAGTTCCAACCGCGACGTGTCCAACGGCGGAACGTCCAGCGGCGCAACGGCTGCGGCGGCGATCTCCGCTTTGCAGGAGGCGGGCAACAAGGCAAGCCGCGACATGATCTCGGCGTGCTACCGCGCGCAGACGAAGATCGTGAAAGTGTGCATCGAGCGCATGCGGCAGTTCTACGACGCGGCGCGCACGTTCCGCATCACGAACGAAATGCCTTACGAGTACGCGCAGATCGGCGTGAACCAGCTTGGCGATCAGGTGACGGGCGTGGACAGCCTCGGCAACGACCTGTTCCGCAGGCCGGTCTTTGACATCAAGATCAAGGCACAGAAGAAGAACCCCTTCTCCCGCGCGGAACAGAACGAGCGGGCAAAGGAGCTTTATTCGCTGGGCTTCTTCTCCCCCGACAGGGCGCAGGAAAGCATGATCGCGCTCGACATGATGGACTTTGAGGGCATCGACAAGATCAAGAGCCGGGTCAACGAGGGATCGACGCTCTACAACGTTGTGCAGCAGCAGAGCGAGCAGCTGCAAAAAGCGCTCGCGGTCATCCAGCAGATGACGGGGCAGGACATGGGGCTCGGGATGACGGGCAGCGCGCAGAGCGGCGGCTCGACGCGCAAGAGCGGCAGCAGCGGCGGCATTGAGAGCAGGAACGCCGACGCGCAGAGCACGCAGACACCGTACATGCAGCAGCTCGCCGAGAAGTCGAAGCCGAACATGGATTCCGGCAGCAGCGCGGCGATGCCCGGGATGTGAGGGAATAAACCATGACGGCGGCATACATCGAACACGAGATCGGGCGCTACATGATCCTGTGCGAGGGCCATTCGGCGGACGATAAGTGCTGCAACTACATCACGGGCGTGATGTACGCCTTTGGCGGCTACGTGAAGAACATGGAGGCCGAGGGAGAGTGCGAGGTCTACGGCTTCGAGATCGACGAGGGCGCGCCGCGCTTCCTCATCCACTGCGGCGGCGACGAGCGCATCGAGGCGGCATTTTTCGCCGCATGCATCGGGCTCAAGCAGCTTGAAAGCGCGAGGCCGGACGCAATTTCTGTACAGGACGGGACAGTCTGAAAAATTTTTTCAAATCCGTGGTGAGATGGAGAGAATCGCAGGGTACGATGTAAGCGTGCGGGGCGATTCTCTCCTTTTCATTCGCAGCGGGGGCGGCGGTTTTCTTCATCTTTTCCGCTGCCCCGACCGCTGCGGACGCACGGAGACCACCGGCGCGCCGCCCACACGGAGGGCGTAATGTTCCGCGATTTGACATGCAGGAGGGATACCATGAACCTCAAAACCACGCTTCGCGTGATCCTGAGCCTCTTTGACGGCGGCGCTGCCGCTGCGGGAGCCGCTGCCGGTGCATCGGGCGGCGCTGAGGGAGACGCGAGCGCACAGGGCGATACCACACAGGCAGGCTCTTCTCCCACCCGGAAGGGCAAATCGGGCGAATACGCCAACGTTGTTTTCGGCAAGCAGGAGACACCTGACGGTAAGGGGGCCTCTTCTGGTGAGCCGAAGGGCGAGGGCGCAAAGATGCAGCAGAACGCCGCCGGTTCTGGCGAAAAAGGCGGGGAAGACCTGAAAAAGGAGTTCCTTGACCTCGTAAACGGCAAGTACAAGGACGTGTATACTGCGGAGACGCAGCGCATCATCAACCGCAGATTCGGCGAGGAAAAGGCCAAAGACCAGAAAATCGCCGATTCGCAGCCCATCCTTGACGCGCTGATGCGCCATTACGGCGTGGCGGACGGTGACATGGGCAAGCTGCGCGCGGCCTTTGAGGGCGATGCAGCGCTCAACGGTGTGCTCTACAACGCGGAAGCGGAGAGTATGGGCATGAGCGTGGAGCAGTACCGCGAGTATGCAAGGATGCAGCAGGAAAACGAAGCGCTCAAGAAGCAGGAGGAAGCAAGACAGAGACAGCAAAAGGCCGATGAGACCTATAACGACTGGATCCGTCAGGCGAGTGAGCTGGTGGGGACGAAGGAAGCCCCCGGCGAATATCCCGACTTCGACCTCGGACGCGAGGTCGCGGAGAATCCGCGCTTCATTGCGATGCTGCGCGCAGGCGTTCCCGTGCGAGACGCTTATGAGGTATCCCATTTGGGCGACATTCAGGCCCGCAATGCGGCGAAGGCTGCGGCGGAGATGGAAAAGCGCGTGACAGACAATATCCGCGCAAAGGGAATGCGCCCGAATGAGAACGGAACCACTTCCCAGCCGGGGGTTATCGTGAAAAATGACCCGAGCAAGTTTACGAAAGCAGACCGCGCGGAGATCGCACGGCGCGTAAAACGCGGCGAGCGCATCGTGCTGTGACGGCACGAACCCGTGCAGTCCCACAACCGACTGTAAGAAGGGAGACAACACATGAAGAATCTGAGCAATATTTTTGTCCTGCCCGTCGTTCTGAGCCTGTTTGACGGCTACACGAACGTGACGACCGACACCGGCCTCACGGGCGAAATGAAGACCTACTACTGCGACACCCTGATCGACAATGCCGAGCCCGAGCTGGTGCATGACCGCTTCGCGCAGAAGCGCAACATCCCCAAGGGCAAGGGCAAGGAAATCGAGTTCCGCAAGTACAATCCGCTGCCCAAGGCCTTAACGCCCATCACCGAAGGCGTGACCCCCAAGGGCCGCAAGCTGTCCATGACCACGCTGACCGCGCAGGTCGACCAGTACGGCGATTTCGTCGAGATCTCTGATATCCTCGACCTGACCGCCATCGACAACAACCTGCAGGAAGCGACGGTGCTGCTCGGCTCTCAGGCGGGCCGCACGCTGGACACCATCACCCGCGAGGTCATCAACGGCGGCTCGAACGTCCAGTATGGCGAAGGTCAGGTGGATGGCCGCCATCTGCTCGTCGGCGGCGAGGACAGCGGCAACCACTATTTCACGGTGCGCGCCGTGCGCAAGGCCGCGCGTTTCCTGAAAACCATGAACGCGCCGCGCTATGAGGGCTCCTATTGGGCCATCATTCATCCTGACTGCTCCTATGACATTCAGGACGATCCCGAATGGAAGCGCCCGCACGAGTACAAGGACACCAGCAACATCTATGACGACGAGATCGGCAAGATTGCGGGCGTCCGCTTCATCGAGACGACCGAAGCCAAGGTGTTCCATGCGGATGACCTGACCGAGGGCGCACGCGAGATGAAGGTCAAGGCCGTGTCCGGCAAGGTCATCACCGTGAACGAGGTCATCACTGCCGCCGACGCTGCGAAGCTGCCCGGCCGTATGGTCATCATCGGCAGCGAGGTCGGCGAGATCGTTTCTGCGACTGCCGCTGCGGCGGGTGGCGCGACGATCACGCTCAAGGAGGCGCTTGGCTCTACGCCCGCCGCAAGCACGGTCATCTATCCCGGCGAGGCCGGCGCGAAGGGCCGCAACGTCTATTCCACTCTCATCATGGGCGCGGAGGCTTACGGCACGACCGAGCTGACCGGCGGCGGTCTTGAGCACATCGTCAAGCCGCTCGGCTCTGCCGGTACGGCTGACCCGCTGAACCAGCGCGCGACCGTCGGCTGGAAGGCCACGAAGGTTGCCGAACGTCTGGTTGAGGCGTATCTCATTCGCGTGGAGACCTGCTCCACGTTTGATTCCACGCCCCTGACCTGATAGAAACCAAAGGGGACGGCGGTGAACCCCGCCGCCCCCGCCGATAAAAAGGAGGAAACACCGATGAGTGAAGCAAAGACTGCGGCGGTGAACCCCGCCCGCGCGGGTGCGGAATACGTCAGTGTACAGTTGTTCAAGGACAACGGCAAGTACAAAGACGATCTGCTGGTGTGCGTGAACGGCGAAACGTGCCTGATTCAGCGCGGCGTGACCGTGCAGATCAAGAAGAAGTTCCTGTGGGCCATCCAGAACCAGATGAAGCAGGACGCTTCCACTGCGAACCTGATCCAGTCGTGGAGCAGCGACTATGTGGAAAACGCGAAGGCGCACAACGTATAACCGAATATTCCGCGAGACACAAAAATGAGTTGCGACACGGCGCAGCAAGGGACGAAAAAGCAGTCGCTCTTGCTGCGCCGTTTCTCATAAGAGAGGTGACATTATGGTGATTGAAAACGCCTACGCGCTCGAAGAGATCAAGCTCGGGCGCAGGGGCGAAAACAAGGCCCGCAAGGTCGTATTCGACGTGCTGGGCAAGTGGCGCGAGGGATACGGTGAGGGCTCCGCAAGCCTGATCGTGCAGCGAAACGGCGACAGCGCGCCGTACCCCGTGACACTGACGGAAGAGGGCGGGATGCTCGTGTGGCTGGTCTCGAGCGCCGACACGGCGGTCGCGGGCGAGGGCATGGCAGAGCTGCGCTACACCGTGGGCGACACGGTGGTAAAAAGTCAGGTCTACAAGACGCGCGTGCGCGAAACGCTGGAAGAGAGCACGACCGAGCCGCCGGAGGCCTATCAGGGCTGGGTAGATGAGGTGCTGACGGCTGCGGCGGGCGTGGATACGGCAGTATCCAAGATGCCCTACGTTGACAGCGAGACGGGGCATTGGTTCAAGTGGGACGCGGCAAACAATGCGTTTGCCGACACGGGCGTTCCCGCGACCGGCCCGCAGGGCGAAGCCGGGCCCAAGGGAGACGCGGGCGCGCAGGGTGAGAAAGGCAACACGGGTGCTGCCGGTCCCAAGGGCGACACGGGCGCAACGGGTGCGCAGGGCCCCAAAGGCGAGACCGGCGCTACCGGCCCGCAAGGCCCCGCGGGCCCGCAGGGCGAACAGGGCATCCAAGGCGTTAAGGGCGATACCGGCCCCGCAAATACCCTGCGCATTGGCACGGTTACGAGCGGCGCGGCGGCAAGCGCCACGATTACCGGGGACGCGCCGAATCAGGTGCTCAACCTTGTGCTCGAGAAGGGCGACAAGGGCGATGCAGGAACAAAAGGCGACACCGGCGAGCAGGGCAAGCAGGGCATTCAGGGCGAGACCGGCCCGCAAGGCGAACAGGGTGCAGACGCGCCCACGATCACGGACGTTACCGTCCGGCAGAGCGATTACCACATGATCGTCACACTGTCGGACGGCACGAGCTACGACGCGGGCTATTGCCGCGGCGCGTCTGGCAGCGGCTCGGGCGATATGCAAGCCGAAGTCTACGATCCGCAGGGCAAGCAGCAGGACGTGTTTAAGTACGTGGATGACGCCGTCAAAGACGTGAGCGTGACGACCGACGCAGAACCCACACAGGGCAGCGCGAACCCCGTGCAGTCGGGCGGCGTGTACTCGGCGCTCTCCGGCAAGCAGGATAAGGGCGACTATGTCAGCTATACCAAGCACGATAACGTTACAGCCGGAAAGAAAGCAAACGTCACGACATACACCTTCGATCAATCGCCGATGGTTGTGTCCAAGGGCATCATCATCGGCGGCACTGCCGGTAATGCGGGACTTGTGACGCGCGGCATCAGCGGCGTTACTGCCCCAAATGAGACTACGGGTGCGTGTGAATCCGAAAATCTCTATATCAACTTTGACGGTAATGACACCTACGGCAGAGCGGTTGTCCTCGGCGCGAGTACGGCCGGAACTGACATTACGGTGGACACGGCTGAAAATGCTGTGGCGAGCCACCGTTATGGTCAAACGTTGGCGGCGGTGCGCGGTGACCAGATGGTCAACTACGTTATCCAAAAATTGGGCGCCCATAATTCGAGCACGTCTGCCCACAGTGACATCCGCACGGCGCTCGGCAATAAGCTGGACAAGACCGGCGACGGCAGCAACGCAACGGCGGCGTTCTCGGCGGCAACGACGCGGTCGAACATTGCGACGGGGGAAAAGCTCTCCGTGCTGTTTGGCAAGATTGCAAAGTGGTTCGGCGACCTCGGCAGTCTGGCGTTTAAGAGCACGGTTGCCAAGACCGACCTCGCGAACGATGTGCAGACGAGTTTGGGCAAGGCGGATTCCGCTTTGCAGAGTGCACCGGTCACGAGCGTGAACGGCAAGACCGGCGCGGTGACGGTGAGCGTGCCGACCGTGCCCTCCACGACCAAGCCCATCAAGGGCGACGGCTCGGGCGGGCTGGCGGCGGCGGTGGCTGAATCTGACTATGCCTCGCCGGTGTTCATGCGCAAGGTGACGCTTACCGCGGCGGGCTGGGATTCCAGCACTAAGCAGCAGACGGTGGCGTGCACAGGAATTTTCGCTGACAACACAAAGCAAAGAATTTTTTGCTCGGCGGTCGACGAAAGCTATGAAAGCGCATGGAATACGTGCTTCGTACAGTGCGCAGGGCACGCGGCAGATTCCCTGACATTCCAGTGCGACGAAATACCAACGGTAGACGTAGAGGTCTTTGTCTCCACCCAGCCGGTCAGTTTTGCATCGTGAGGTGAGCGTATGATCGTAAATTATCCGAGGATGAGACGACGCAGGGCGGCATGGCCCGACGATCTTGATACGGCATTAGAGTTTTCGTCGGCAAACCTATTTTCTATTTCAACGCCCAAACACTGGGACGGCAAAATAGAATACACCAATGGACATGGGTGGGTAGAGTGGGACGGGAGCAACATTTCTTCCGAAACATTCGATGGCAATCATCGAATATTCCTCAGAGGCACGGGAAACACAAAAATAACCGGAATTCAGTCCGCCGACGCAAAATGGAGCATTGTCGGAACGAATATTGCATGCGACGGGGATATCGACCTCTTGTTGGACTATTCAGCCGTAAAAAGTGGAAATCGCCCCACGCTGGCGAACTACTGCTACTCCTCCATGTTCTACGGCTGCACGAGCCTTACGACAGCACCGGCACTGCCCGCGACTACGCTGGCGAGCTACTGCTACTCCTCCATGTTCCGAGGTTGCACGAAAATCAAACTATCCTCTACGTCATCCAATACATATACCAAGGCGTACCGCATTCCCAAAAGCGGGACAGGAATAAAGGGGACAAGTTCAATGTCTAATATGTTTACTAATGCAGGCGGCACATTCACAGGAACGCCAGAAATCAACACTACTTATTATTTGGATAAATCCAACACCATTGTGTAAAGGAGGCCAACATGGCAGAATTTATCAAAGTGAACGGGCAGGAATATCCTGCAGAAGTCATCTACCTGTATAAGGATAGGAACTGGAATGACCGCGATGTGCGCAACGTGTTCCTCAACCTTCCCTATGACCAAGTGGTAGCTCTGCTGCCTACTGGTACTAAGTGGAGCAGCATCCTCAAGGAGGATGACGTAGTGGTTGAAGAGACCGATATGTCCGAGTATTCTATCGCTGGTCAGGTTGTGGACTACCGCAACGGTACAGTATCCATCAAGATGGGTAAGCCCACGGCAGAAGAGAAGTTGAGCGCACAGCTCGCGGAACTGGAGGCGGCATACGATGAACAGTGAGAAATTTAACGCCATTAAGGGCGCAATCAGAGACGGCAAGATGGCACAGGCGGCGGGCGGCATCAGCGTCACGAAGGGC
>CAVFPH010000059.1:0-12052 GCA_963624325.1 bacterium | reverse complement strand
TTATTTCAAGATGGTTCTTTGTTACTTTCTTGGCACAAGAAAGTAACGTTCCCCCTCGTTCCTTCGTTCCCCCCGTACTCTTACCGAAAGGACATTTCCGATGCTTGCGATTTTCAAGCGAGAGCTGCAGGGTTATTTTTACACTGCGGCGGCGTACGTATACACGGGCGTATTTCTGGCGCTGGGCTGCGTATTTTTCGCGGTCAACAATCTGGCGGCGCGCTCGGGTGATTTGAACAGCCTGCTGTGGATGATGGGCTATCTGTGGATGCTGCTGACGCCGATATTGACCATGCGCTCCTTTGCGGGGGAGCGCAAGGCGCGCACCGATCAACTGCTGCTGACCAGCCCGGTCTCCCTGTGGGGGATCACGCTGGGCAAGTTTCTGGCTGCCTGCGCGGTGCTGCTGCTGACGGTCATTTTGTCCCTTGTGTATGTGCTCATTGTCGCCCTCTACGGCAAGGTGTACATCGGGGAGACGGCGGTGGGATACCTGGGCTTTGTGCTGCAGGGATGCGCGTTCATTGCGCTGGATATGCTGGTATCGGCGCGCTGCCGCACGCCCATGACGGCGGCGATTTTCGCCTTCGGCTGCAATCTTTTCCTGTGGCTGATGGATGTGCTAAACGCCGCCCTGTCCATCACCTTTGTCAATCAGGTGCTGACCTTCCTAAGCCCCTATCAGCGCTGTCAGGCCTTCAGGATGGGGCAGCTCAGCTTTGCCGATGCGGTTTACTTTGTTTCGGTCATCTTCCTGTGCCTGTTTTTGATGGTGCGCTCGCTGGACGAGAGACGCTGGAGGGAAGCATGAAGAAAAAACTGCGCCGCAAGATCAGCCGCAGCCTGCGGCAGGGCACGTTCAATACCGTTTTGTGCCTGCTGTGCGCCGCCGTGTGCGTGATGACGGTGATTGCCGCCGATTATCTGGAGGACAAGTACGACTGGCAGGTGGATCTGTCCTTTAACGGCATCACCACAAAGAGCGATGTAACCGATGCCATGTTGGAAAGTTTGGATAAGGATGTGCGCATCTACGCCGTGTTTTCGGACGGGAGCGAGGATAATCAGCTGATTGCCCTGCTCAATCGCTACCGCGCGGGCAGCGCGCGTATCACCTGGTCGCAGGAAAACCTGACGCGCAATCCCCTGCTTTTGCAGCTGGCATCCAGCTACAGCGATGACAGCGCGGTGTCCTCGGACTGCCTGATTATCACCTGCGAGGAGACCGGGCGCACCCGCGTGCTGACAAGCGAGGATTACATTGAGTATACCTACGATGCCGCCCAGGGCACCTATACGGTGACGGGCTGGCAGTACGAAAAAAGCATCTCCGAGGCCGTGCTGTACGTGACGGCGGACGATCTGCCCAAAATCAATATTCTATCCGGCCACGGCGAGCTGGATGCAGCGTCCACCTCCGTGATGGAGGATTACCTGACAAGCGCCAACTATGAGGTATCCCGCATTACCCTGCTGACCGACGGCGCGCCCGACCCCGAATCGCCGCTGATGATCCTGTCCCCCACAAAGGATCTGAGCGAAACGGAGCTGAACATGCTGACGGAATACGTGCAGGCGGGGGGCGATCTGTTTATCACCGTCAGCTATACCGACCCGGACGAGCTGCCCAATTTCTACGCCCTCTATAAACTATACGGCTTTGTGCCCATCCCCGGGCTGGTATTGGAGGATGAAAGCCGCACCGACGCCTACTATGAATCCATCCCCAACATTCAGCCCACCATGCTCTCCTCCGATGCCACGGGCGTGCTGGTGGCGGCAGGGTATGATTTTCTGATCATGGCGGGCGCGCGCGCCTTTGAAACGCCCGCGGAAAGCGAGGACAGCACCCTTACTGCCCAGGTGCTTTTGCAGTCCACCGAGAATGCCTATATCCGCACCCTGGGCTCGGGCAATACCGTGACCATCGCGCGGCAGGAGGGCGACCGCACGGGGCCCTTTGCCCTGGCGCTGAGCGCCACCCGCATCTTTGATACGGGCAGCAGCAGCCGCGCGTTCATTATCGGAAACGACAGCATGTTCCTGGATAACTGGATGTACAACTACACCTACAGCGGGGAACTGCTGCTGCAGATTTCCCAGTACCTGCAGGGCAAGGCGCCCGTCAACCTGGATATCATCAGCCGCACGGCGGTGCGGGAGCAGTTGACGGTGAACAATGCCGCCGCGCCCGTGATTATGCTGTGCCTGCTGCCCCTGCTGGCGGCGGTGGCGGCGGTGGCCATCCTGCTGCCCAGGAGGCACCTGTGATGCCCGTCAGACGGCGCACGGTGCGCCGCGGCAAGCCCAAATACCTGCTTTTTGCCCTGCTGGCCGCCTGTTTGGCGGCGGCGGGGCTTTGCGCGTATCTGCTTTGGCCGCGCACGTATGCCGATCTGCCCCGCGCCGAGGATACCACGGTGCTGTTTTCCAACCGCGAAAGCGGGGATGTTGTGTCCGTCACCGTGCGCAACGGCCAGGGGGAAACCTACGTGATTACGCAAAGCGGCGAGGAAACCGCCATGGACGGGGACGAAAAATTTGATTTCAGCGATTCCATGCTAAGCGACGCTTTGACCGATGCCGCCTATGTGTATACCGAGCGGGAGATCATCGATTTAAGGGACAGCGACACCCTGACGGCAGCGGATTTCGGCTTTGACGAGGCGTGCATCCGCGTGACGGCCGTCTATACCGACGGGGAGCAGCTGACCTTTTATATCGGGGATCTGTTGCCCGAGGAAACCCCTGCCTACTACCTGATGGTGGAGGGGGATACGCACATCTACACCGTCGATCAGGATACCCGCGATACCTTCAGCCGCGCGCGTCTGGCGCTGCACAGCGTGCCCGACCCCGCGCTGAGCGCCGAGCTGATTGACAAAATCACCTTTGACGGGGAGAATGCCTTTGCCATGGAGCGCCGCGCGGGGGATGACTGGTACCTGACCGCGCCCTTTGAGTATCCGCTCAGCGCCACGGCGGTGGAAACGCTGCTTAACAAGCTTGAAAACCTGCGCTTTTCGCAGTTTGCCGCCGACGCGGACACGGCCGATTGGGCCGCTTACGGGCTGGAGAATCCCAGGAGAACCATGACCATTGATATCGCGGCCAGCGTCCTGACGGGCTATGACGAAAACGATGCCGAAATCGGCAGCGTCAATCTGGATGCCTATCAGCTGACGTTTGTCATCGGCGGCGATGCCAATGACGTGGTGTTCTACTGCCTCTACCGCGGGCAGATCCTGAAAGCCTCCTACTTTACCGCCGGGTTCATCCTGTCCCAGGGCTATGACGGAATGCTGCTGGGGAACCTGATCAACATCCCCACCAACCGCCTGACAAAGATGAAAATCACCAAAGACGGCCAGACGCATGAATATACCCTGTCCTTGACGGAAAGAGTGCTGGAAAACAACGAGCTGGAAAAGGACGAGGACGGCAATGTGCTCTACGATGTGCTGGTGGAAAAGGACGGCGTATCCTGCGAAAGCGATGCCTTCCTGACCGCCTATGGGCAGATGACCGAAATGGCCGCCGTCACCGCCCTGCCCACGGACTGGCAGGCAAGCGGCGATCCCGAACTGAGCATTACTTTGCAGTGGGATGACGGCACGCGCGAACTTAACTTTTACCCCTGCGATGCCCTGCACTGGGGGGTGGAAGTGAATGGGATCATGAGGTATCAGACGGAGAAATCGTGGATGGATAATATCGCCATGCCGTAAGGGATAACGGTACTTTCTTGTGCCAAGAAAGTACCAAAGAACCACCTTTTTTGAAAAACAATTCAATAAAAAAGCATTTTCCTCATGAAAGTGAGAAAAATGCTTTCTTTATGCGTCTTTTTCCGCATCCATGCGCAAAAAGATTGCTGCTGAAATGGCTCCGGAAATGATTTTAAGATGGTTCTTTGGTCCTTTCTTGACTCAAGAAAGGACCGTTTCCTCGTTCTCTCCGTTCCCCTCGTCCCCCTCGTCCTCCCCCGTCACATCGGCGACGGTGAGGGCCATGAGCATCTCGCGGGTGATCTCGCCCTGCGTTTCGCCCAGGCGGTCGGCCTGGCGGGCGATGGCGGTTTCAAACAGGTTGCGCACGCCGCGGCCGTTGCCGAAGCCCTTGACATCCTTGGTGCTTTCGCGGTCAATCACCTGCCGCAGGGCGCAGCGCGTTTCGTCATCCATGGTGTAGCCCTTGTTTTCGCAGCGCATGTCAAACATGGCCATAAGCTCATCCAATGTATAATCTGGGAAATCAATAAACCGATTAAAGCGGGATTCCAATCCGGGATTGCTGTGCAGGAACTTCTGCATGGGCGCAATGTAGCCCGCCACGATCACCACCAGGTCATCACGGTGATCCTCCATGGCCTTCAGCAGGGTATCCACCGCCTCGGTGCCGTAGTCGTTTTCGCCGCGGTTGGTCAGGGCGTAGGCCTCGTCAATGAACAGCACGCCGCCCATGGCCTTGCTGATGACCTCCTTGGTCTTGATGGCCGTCTGCCCCACGTATCCCGCCACCAGATCCCCGCGGTCCACCTCTACCAATTGTCCCTTGCTCAGGATCCCCAGGGTGTGGAAAATGCGGGACATCAGCCGCGCGATCATCGTCTTGCCCGTGCCGGGGTTGCCCGAGAACACCATGTGCAGGGACAAATCGCTTTCGGGCAGCCCGTGCTCGCGGCGCATCTTGGAAATCTGAATCCAGTGCACCAGCTGATCCACCTGCTCCTTGACGGTGGTCAGGCCGATGTAGCCGTTCAATTCCTTCATCAGGTCGTCCAGGGATTCAACCGGCGCTTCCTCCGCCTTGGCCTCGGACGCGGGCTTGCCGTCCCCCGTCGATGCCGCCGTCGCCGACGGCGCGGCGGTGCTGTCCGACGGCGCTTCCGCCGCCTTGGGCACCTCGGGGAAAAAGTCGTTGTATACCGAGCGCAGATTCCGCTGCGCCATGGACTGTATGATCTCGTTCTGCAGCTTGATGATCTCATCCTTGCGGCTTGTGGACATGACAATGCTCCTTTACGGAAAGATAGGGACGGGGAACGGGGAGACGGTCCTTTCTTTAGTAAAGAAAGGACCAAAGAACCATCTTGGGATCATTTATGGATTGCGTAAAAGCAAAACTAACTTAGCGGGTGGTCAAGGCGGGCGCGAGCGCCGCCTTGTTCATTCCTCTCAGATTTTCCGACCGTGAGCGAAGCTCACAGGAAAATCCGCAAAACCCCATTAAAAGCCCGTAGGCTTTTAACGGCTCTTCAAATACAGCGTATCCGGATCAACATCCATATCGTTGGGCCACACAACTGTTCCGTAGGCAACCTTTGCCAGCGAAAACACCTTGTCCAGCCCCTGATAAGCGGGATAATCCAGCAGATGCGCGGCATTGTACACCTTCTTTTCGCCGTTGCTGAAGGTAAGCAGCAGGTTGTAATCATGCATGGGCTCTACCGCTTTCACGCGCGGCAGAAGCTTTTCTCCTCGGAGCATTTCCATTCCGATACACCTCCTCAGCGAAGCGGATCAATGCGGAAGGCAGGCTCGCCGTGCAGGCACAGCGTCCAGTTTGCCTTCAATTCATCCTCGTGCATCAGCGCCCACGCGCGGACAAACGCTGCCTGCTTTGCGGGAAATTCTCCCGCCAGCAGCTCGCCGTCCAGCGTGAATACGCCTTCGTATTCGCCGTACACCGCGTGCATGTGCGGTGACTTGTGCCGATCATTGTCCGCAAAATACATGCGGATGATGATGCCCAGAAACATCGATATTGACGGCATTATTCCTCATCCATTTCCTTTCCCTGCACCTCATTCTCCGCCACGCCCAAAAACTCCTCGTTCACATCGGGGTCATCCTCGGGCTCGGAGAGCACCTGCTGGGGGGTGGCCTTGCCGCCGACAATGCGCGTGATATCCGAAAGCGGATAATCCTTTACCTCGCTGCTGTCACCGTTTACAATGCGCACCCGCACGGTTTCCTTCAGCACGCTGATTTCCTGCACCGTGCCGATGCCGTCCGGCGTGCCCACCTCGCGGCCCGAGCGCGGCATGCGCCTGCGGGTGGACTCGTAGTTGTCTTCCTCATACTTCAGGCAGCACATCAGCCTGCCGCACACGCCCGATATCTTGGCGGGGTTCAGCGACAGCCCCTGATCCTTGGCCATCTTGATGGATACGGGCTGGAAATCCCCCATGAACTGGGAGCAGCAGACGGGACGCCCGCACAGGCCCAGACCGCCCATCATCTTGGCCTCGTCGCGCACGCCGATCTGCTTGAGCTCAATGCGCGTTTTGAAGTGCGATGCCAGATCCTTCACCAGCGCGCGGAAATCCACGCGGCCGTTGGCGGTAAAATAGAACAGGAGCTTGGAATTGTCAAAGGTATACTCCGCCGATACCAGCTTCATTTCCAGCTGATGCGCGGCGATTTTTTCAAGACATACGCCGTACGCCTCTTTTTCACGGCGCAGGTTATCCTGATAATGCCGGGCATCCTCGGCCGTGGCGATGCGCAGCACGGGCTTTAGCGGCTGCACAACGTTTTCATCCGCCACCTCGCTGACGCCCGTGACCACCTCGCCGTAATCCACGCCGCGCGCGGTTTCCACAATCACCGCGTCCCCCGCCGTGGGCCACAGATTGCCCGGCGCAAAATAATAAAGCTTGCCTGCGTTGCGAAAACGCACGCCTACGATGGTTGCCATGGAATAATTTCCTCCGATATGATAAATAATAGCTTTTCGGCAATGGCCGCCCAGGATACGTTGGCTGCCCGCTGCTTGCGCGCTTCCAGCACGGCGGAAAGCACATTTTGCAGGTGATTCGGCGCGGCATGCTCCCAGTTTTGCGGGCAGGCAGCCTCCTGCGCGCGGTCGGGCAGGGGCGCGGCGCCAAGCGAATAGCGCAGGTATTCCTGCACCTTGCCCGAAAGCAGGGTCAGCAGCGCGTCCGCATCCTCCTTTTTATCCTTCAGCCGATAGGACAGCACCGGCACATCCCGCACGCTGCGCACCGAAAAAAAGGTGCTTGCGCACAGTTCGTGCAGGGCAAAAAAGGAAGGGTTTTCCAGCATGTCCAGCGCCGCGCCCAGGCTGCCCCCGCACAGGGCGGCAATCTCCCGCACGCGCTTTGCGTCCTCGGTTTTCTGCAGCAGCACGCGCTCCACCGCCTCCTCCTGCCACAGGGGCATGCGCATCACGCGGCAGCGGGAGCGCACGGTGGGCAGTATGCCCGTTTCGCCCGAGGCGGTCAGGATAAAGTGCGTTTCGGCGTCGGGCTCCTCCAGGGATTTGAGCAGGGCGTTCTGCGCCTGCACGGTCATGCGCTGGGCGTTTTCCAGCAGCACCACCCGCTGATTTCCCAGCGCGTGCACGCCCAGGGCGCGGATGATCTCCCGCAGGTGATCCACCTTGATGCTGCGGTCCTTTTCGGTGCAGGATGGCAAAAGCAGGTCGGCATGGGTCATGGCCATCACCATCCTGCAGCCCTTGCACTGCATGCAGGGGCGCGTGCCCTCCCCCACGCACAAAAGGGCGCAGGCAAGCAGCCGGGCAAGCGTGCGCTTTCCGGTGCCGGCAGGGCCGGTAAGAAGCAGGGCATGGGGCGCGCGGTCGGCGCGTACATCGTCAATCAGCGCGCGGGGCGCATCCCCCAGCGCGCAGAAACTGTCAAGCGTGATCAATCCCTGCCGACCTCAGTACTTGGCAAACTGCGCCACATCCATCACAAACACCGTGGCGCCGCCCACGGTAACCTCAATGGGCATATGCGCGTACATGCCCACCGCGCCGCCCGCCGTGATGGGCGAGGTGGCAATCTGACGGCGGCTCTTGCACAGCTTTTCGATGATGGCAAGGCAGCCGTCCTTGCGGTCGTCATCCACGCCGATGAGCAGCGTGGTGTTGCCCGAGCGCAGAAAGCCGCCTGTGGTGGCCAGCTTGGTGGCGCTGTAGCCGTCGTTCATCAGGGCCGATACCAGGCGGGACGCGTCCTCATCCTGTACGATGGCGATGATCAGTTTCATAAAAACCTCCAGACACATGCCAATAAAAATCTTCGATTTTTATTGGGTTATTGCGGATTTTCCTGTGTTTCTGCGAAACACGGCCGGAAAATCCGTAAGGTATGAAAATTTCCTCTCGCAGGAAACCTGCTTCGGAAATTTTCCCCGTCCGCCGTACACGCTGAGCTACTCGTGACAGGAAAATCTGCAGTCCGAAAAAATGAGCATTCATTTTCTCGGCATATCTACCCAGCGTTATTATAGCATTATCCCGCCTGAATGGCAAGAAAAAGCCCGAATCGCGTTGACAAAGCAATATGATCCGTATTATTCTGTGCTTGCGCCCGCGGGAAATCGGGGGCGCGGGGATGCGGACAGGCTTACACTCTGCCAACCGCGCGGACAGCGCAGGAAGGGAGGTGAAGGCCTATGCGCGTGAAAGAAACGGAGACGATCACGATCCGACAGACGATTACAACGACTGTCAGGATCGAAAGAACGTCGGAAAACGAAGAAAGCACCACGATGCCAGTCATCATCGTAGTGCTTACAAGCCGCAGAGGCTAAGCTAACAAAAGCCCTCCGCATCCCTATACTATCACAAACAGCAGCCGCAGTCAACGAAAATCCCCGAGAAATCGGGGATTTTTTGCGTGCCGTCCCCTTTCAAACAAGCCCCCAAAGCGAAACAAACTCAGCGGGTGGTCAAGGCGGGCGCAGCGCCTCCGTTAGTAATCGTATCGCGGGGCAGGATTCGCCTGTTTCCATCGGCACCAAAAAGAACGCCCGCAGATTTCCTGCTGGCGTTCAGTTCAGGGGAAAGCATCAGCCCAAGGGCTTGATATCGGTGATTTCGCACATGAAAGAGGTATCGCTGGCGCCCAGGGCGGCAAGCAGATCGGCATCGGTCACAACGGTGAACGTCATGCGCGCGCCCGAGGTGGCATAGGGCTTATCGCTGGGGGCGGCGGCGTACACGGCCACGCCCTCGCCGTTGGCAAGCAGGTTCTCACGGCTCTGGTTCTGGGCCAGACCCATGCGCAGATAGTACTTGTCCTCATGCTTTACGCAGGCGAAAATGAAATAAGCAGAGTTGGCGCTGCCGTCGGGATTGGTGGTGGTAACGATGTAGAAGCCGCTGTAGGAGTTGATGGCGTTCATCAGCGCATCACCCGTCAGGGCGAAATCGCCGTAGAAATCAGCCACGGAAGCGCTGGTGAAGGTATCAACCTCGGTCGTTTCGGCCAGGGCAACGGGCAGGGTGCACAGCATCGCGGCGCACAGCAGCAAGGCAAGCAGTTTTTTCATGGTAATACTTCCTTTGATTTAATCGCCCTCTTCAAGGCGATAATATTGTAGCACAATATCGATATTAAGTCAACGGATAAAAGCTCGATGGCGAAAAATTAGCGGGTGGTAAAGGAGGGGCGCAGCCTCTCCTTTTGCAATCCGCAGCGGCGGCGTGTACGGCGCGAGGAGAAAATTTCCGAAGCAGGTTTCCTGCGAGAGGAAATTTTCATTCCTTACGTTTTTCACGGCCGTCAGCGCAGCTGACAGTGAAAAACGCCAATCCCGATGAAAGTCGTCAGACTTTCATCGGCCCGTTAAAAGTCGTTAGACTTTTAACGGTAAGTTGTCACACGGTGTCACACAGTGTCATTGTCTGCGCAATCGCGGGGGAGTAAGCTGTATCCGTACCCGAAAAAAGCGAAAGGAGATGATTTCAACGAACAGCGAAACGAATGTGACGGACAGGCGGGAAACGGTGATTGCCGCCGCGCGCTCGCAGCTGGGCAGTCCCTATGTGTACGGCATGTGGGGGCGGCTGTGCACCCCGGGCAACCGCCGTCAGTACGCCGGCTACAACCCTGCCTGCAAGCGCGCCATTTACCGCGTCTGCGCGGTGCTAAGCGGCAGGCAGCGCAAGTGCGATGGCTGCAAGTGGCAGGGCATGCGTGCCTTTGACTGCCGCGGATTCACGCATTGGTGCCTGAGCCAAGCGGGCATGGACCTGAAGGGCGGCGGCGCCACCAGCCAGTACAACAACAGCGCCAACTGGCAGCGGCGCGGCGAAATCAAAGATCTGCCCGAATTCCCCTGCTGCGTCTTTATCCGCAAGGGAAAGCGCATGTCCCACACCGGCCTCTATATCGGCGGCGGCATCGTTATCCACTGCAGCGGCACCGTCAAGGCCGAGCCCCTCTCAAAGGGCAAATGGACGCACTATGCCGTGCCGCGCGGGATGGAGGACGGGGGAGACGGGGATACGGTCCTTTCTTGAAGGCGAGAAAGGATCAAAGAACCATCTTAAAAACATGGCTTGTATTCGTAAATGTAATTTGAGTACCGAAAAACAAGGATGATAAGGAGGCTATATGCCAAAAACAAAGGACATCGCATCGGAAATTGCCGAGCACACGCAGCTGTCGGCGCTGCTGGGGCTAAAGCGCCTGGAGGCGCTGCTGCAGGATCCCGAGGCATCCAACGCCGATGTGGTCAAGGGGCTTTCCCTGCTCTTTGAGCACGTCTGCCCGCCCGCCGCCGCGTCCGCCGAGACATCGGGAGACATGGAGGTGCGCATCACCCCGTGAGAAGGCTGATTGTGCCATCGTCCGCCGTCAACGCGGTGTATCGGGGGGCGATGCGGGATACCCATCGGTATCAGATTTACTTTGGCGGGGCGTCCAGCGGCAAAAGCTGCTTTCTGGCCACCCGCGCGGTGCTGGACACCCTGCAGGGGCGCAACACCCTGATTGTGCGCCAGGTGGCGCGCACACTGCGCACCAGCTGCTGGAACGAGGTGTGCAAGGCCATCGCCCGCATGAACCTGACGGCCTGCTTTCGCGTAAACCGCACCGAAATGACCGTGACCGCCCGCTGCAACGGCGCGCAGATGCTCTTTGCCGGGCTGGATGATGTGGAAAAGATCAAGTCCGTCACCCCGCAGTGCGGCGCGCTGACCGATATCTGGATGGAGGAGGCCACCGAGTGCGCCTATGCCGATTTTAAGCAGCTGGATAAGCGCCTGCGCGGGCAGACCCGCCACGAAAAGCGCATCACATTGTCCTTTAACCCCGTGTACAAAACGCACTGGATCTATCGGGAGTTTTTCGAAAACTGGGATGAAAGCCGCTGCTTTTATTCGGACAACCGCGTATCCATCCTCAAGACCACCTATCGGGACAACGCCTTTTTGACCGATGATGACCGCGCCGCCCTGGAGGCCGAGCGCGATCCCTACTATCGGCAGGTATACACCCTGGGCAACTGGGGCGTGCAGGGGGATGTGATCTTTACCGCCTGGCATCAGGAGGATTTAAGCCACCGTGCCCTGTGCGAGGAGCGCGCCCTCTACGGCCTGGATTTCGGCTTTGCCGCCGATCCCACCGCCGTGGTGCGCTGTGCCTATGATCGGGATCAGCGGCGGGTGTACGTCTATGACGAGATCTGCGAAAAGGGGCTGACCAACCGCCAGCTGGCCGAGCGCCTTGCGCCCTTTGTGGGCAGCGGCTATGTCATCTGTGACAGCGCAGAGCCCAAAAGCATTGCGGAGCTGCGCGGCTGCGGCATCTTTGCCCTGCCTGCCCGCAAGGGCCCCGACAGCCTGATGCACGGCGTGCAGTGGCTGCGCGGGCAGGAGATTGTGGTGGATCCCCGGTGCAAAAACCTGATACGGGAACTGACGCTCTACCGCTGGCAGCGGGATCGGGAGGGCAACACCCTGCGCCGCCCGCAGGACAGCGACAACCACCTGATTGATGCGATGCGGTATGCGCTGGAAAATGAGATGAGCGAGCGCTATGCGCTGTCGCTCAGCCGATGAAAATCTACGATTTTCATCGGGATTTCGCAGAAAATCTGCGGATTTTCTGCGGGGGTTTGCGGATTTTCCTGTGAGCTTCGCTCACGGCCGGAAAATCCGTAAGGAATGAAAATTCGCTCTCGGAGGGAACCTGCTTCGGGGACGACCTCACAATTCGGCATAGTCGTTTTGCTTCGCTGGCGCTTGCAAAACTCGTTGCCTCATTGGCACTGCATCCGCCTTCATCTGC
>CAVFPH010000058.1:0-12459 GCA_963624325.1 bacterium | reverse complement strand
TGAACACCACGCTGACAGTGACCAAGACCTCCGACAAGACCGGCATGGTGAAGCTTGGCGAAACCATCAACTACACCATCACCGTCAAGAACAAAGGCAACGTGCCGTACACCAATGTGAAGGTTGTTGATGAACTGACCAAGTTTGAAACGACCATTGCAACACTGGCAGTTGGCGAAACGAAGACCTTCACCACGAGCTACACCGTGACCGAGCAGGATATTGAGGCCGGCAAGGTCGTGAACAACGTCACGGCCAAGGGCGATGACATCCCCGATCCGAAGAATCCGGAGACCCCGAAGACCCCCGAAGACGATGACGAGATCACCGATGAGACGGAAGAAAAGAATGTCGCATCCAAGCTGACCAAGGAGATTGTGCCTGATGACGGACACACGGCAGATTACAAGTACAAGCTTGGCGAAACCGTGAACTTTAAGATCACCGTTGAAAACATCGGCAATATCACCTTGACGGATTATGCGGTTACCGAGACTTTGGATGGTGCTGCCTTCATCAACGGCGACGGCTACACGCTCTCCGAAGATAAGACGGTTGCTACCATCGCGAAGATTGAGCCTGTAAAGTACGGCGAAGAAGCTGAAGAAGGCAGAACCTACATCATCCTTTACGCACAGTACACGATTACCGAAGATGATCTTGGAAACGAGAATCTGAAGAATGTTGTAACCGGCAGCGAGGGTACGGATCCCGGCGAGGTACCGATCCCTGTGGATGATGCGAAGAGCATGTCCGGCAAGAAGATATGGATTGACGCTGAAAATGCTTACAGCACCAGACCCGAAAGCATTACGCTGAAGCTGATGCGCAAGGCCGGTACCGATGGTGGAGAAGAGCTTTATAAGAGCACTTCTGTAACCGAAAAAGACGAGTGGAGCTACAGCTTCAAACAGCTGCCGGCACATGATGCGCAGGAGAACGAGTATACTTACTGGGTTGTAGAAGAGCCTGTAACCGGCTATGATACCACCTATGAGCAAGGGGCGGATACCTGCGATATCACCAACAGCCTGCAGAGCTATACGCTGACGATCCATTACTGGCAGCATAAGCAGCGTGAAACCGAGATGGAGGAAGCTTTCCCGGATTACACCGAAACTTACTACTATGGTCAGACCTACGATGTCGAGTCGCCTGACCGCGAGGGCATCACATTGGATGACGAGACACAGAAACACATCACCGGCACTATGCCGCTTGAAGATGTGGAAGTAGATGTGTATTATCATCGCATTGCCTACCGTCTGACAATTCACTACGTCTATCAGGATGGCAGCACGGCTCATGAGGATTACACTTGGACTTACTGGTTCAACAGTGAGTATGAGGTGACATCGCCCGAAATCGATGGCTATACACCCAGCATCGAAGTAGTGAAGGGTAAGATGCCTTCCCGCGGATTGGAAATCACGGTCATCTACGTAGAGGATGGCGAGATTATTGTCCCCGAGGATGACAATACAACATCTGGCATCAGGATTAGCCTGAACGCCGGCGAATGCTTCGAATAAGCGGATTGCCCCCGGCACGCAGCAATGCGTGTCGGGGGAGATCCCCGAATAAAGGATTCACAGAGATTTGAAGACATTTGCCTGATACAGAGAAAGGAAGAAAACCATGAAAAAACTGATAGCATGTTTTCTTGCACTGGTGCTGGCGTTCTGTACTGTAGGTGCAATGGCAGACGGACGGGAAAACAAACTGGTTGTCGGCTCTACAACGGCCATGAGCGGGAACTTCTTCTCCACCGCATTTGGCAGCAACACCTCCGATCTGGATGTGCAGACACTTTTGCATGGCGGCTATCGCCTTGTAAAGTGGAGCAGCGACGATGGCAGCTATGTTATCAATGATCGCGTAGTTACTCAGATGCTGAAAACTGAGGATGAAGACGGCAACCGTACCTACACGTTGACAATTGCCGATGACTTGTGCTATTCCGATGGTACGCCGATTACGGCATATGATTATGCCTTCTCGATTCTGCTGGATGCTTCTGCGCAGATGGCGGAAATCGGCGGTGCTGCTGATGGCGGGGCATACCTTCTCGGCGCGGCAGACTATAAAAACGGCGAGAAAGCGTTCAAAGGTGTACGCATCCTGAATGACTACCATATGCTCATTACCGTCAGCGCAGAAAACAGCCCGTTTTTCTATGAATTGGGCTTGCTGGACTATGCGCCGTATCCGATCAGCGTGATCGCTCCCGACTGTGAGGTTAAGGATGATGGTGATGGTGCCTACATTGATGGCAGCTTCACATCGGAATTGTTGCGCAGCACTCTTCTGGATGCGCAGACGGGCTACGTGTCGCATCCGTCTGTAGTCAGCGGCATGTATACACTTACATCCTATGATGGTACCCAGGCAGAGCTTGATCTGAATACCAATTACAAATTGGCAGACCGCAAAACAAAGCCGATTGAACATATCATGCTTAAAACGGTAACCAATGATACAATGATTGATGAACTGGAGAACGGATCGGTTGACCTGCTGAATAAGGTAACCGCCGCTGTTGCAGTGGATGCTGGCGATGCGCTCTCTGATGATTTTGCGAAAGTTTCCTACCTGCGTACAGGCCTTAGCATGATCAGCTTCTGCTGCGAGAGCAGTGCCGTAAGCAGCCAGGCAGTGCGCCAAGCGATTGCATACTGCACCGACCGCGATGCACTTGTCAGCAGCTATGTCGGTGACAACGGTCAGCGCGTGGACGGCTATTATGGTGTTGGCCAGTGGGTTTATCAGCTGGTAAGCGGTTCAAAAGCCGCGCCTGTTGCGAGCCTAAGCAAAACGGCCACAGACGAGGAAAAAACGGCATACGATGCCGAAAAATCCAAGTGGAGCGGTTTGAGCCTTGCCGGCATGTCAGTCTATGAATTGAATCTGGATGCGGCCAAAGAACTGCTTGAGCAGGATGGCTGGACGCTGAATGCCGATGGCATCCGCGAGAAGCAGATGGATGATCAGATCGTGAAGCTTACGCTGACACTTGTCTATCCCGAGGGAAACAGCATTGCCGATGCTCTGCAGGCTAACATGGTTGACA
Source organism: bacterium (assembly GCA_963624325.1). Classification (GTDB taxonomy): domain Bacteria; phylum Bacillota; class Clostridia; order Christensenellales; family Aristaeellaceae; genus SFMI01. The sequence continues at coordinate 9,389 of CAVFPH010000058.1, read as the reverse complement.
ATCTTGCGCAGGTCGGCATTAAGCTGACGCTCGAGGCGATGCCTATGCAGGAACTGCTGAAGCTCTACTATCGTCAGGAAGCACGCACATGTGACATGATTTACATTGCGACGAACTTTAATGTGTGCTTTGACCCTTCTGAAACCTTCTCGCCTGCGGATACGGAACAGGGTATAAGCAATCGTACCGCTATCCAGGATGAGCAGCTTTATCAGCTGGCCAAAAACATGAGCACTACCGAACCGGGTGATCTGTACGGCTATTGCGAAAAGTGGATTGCTTTCCAGGAACGCTATGCTGAAGTATTGCCTGCAATTCCCGTTTACTCCAATACTTACAATGACTACTTTACTTCGGATCTTCATAATTTCGACGTAAGTGAAAGCGTAGGCTGGGCTGAAGCTATCGAAAATGCTTACCTCGCCAGTGCCCAGAACAATGAGTAATAGAAAAGTGCGTGCTTTCTGTTTCGGAAGCACGCACTTTTGAAATCATCGATCATGGAGCGGGAGAAATCCCGCTCCGATTCATTTTAGATTGTAGATTTCACTGAACTTGTTTTTTAAATAGGCAACATAGTACATTGGGTCAAATGGTTCGCCAAGTGCTTTCGCAAGCAGCGTCTCGGGCTCGTATAATCCGCCGTATTGCCAGATATGCGCACACAGCCAATCATTTATGGGCGTAAGATCACCGCCTGCCAGCGCAGCGTCTACATCTACGGTTTGCTTCATCACATGAAGCATATGCGCGCCATAAGCAGAACCAAGAGCATAGGAAGGAAAATATCCGAACAAGGCATCTGCCCAGTGCGTGTCCTGCAGCACGCCGTCCCGATCACTTGGAACGTCAATACCTAAATACTCCTTGTAAAGCTTGTTCCATGCGGAAGGCAGTTCCTGCACGCTCAATTGGCCGTCAAAGAGTTTCTGTTCCAACTCATAGCGGATCAAAATATGAAGACAATAGGTTAATTCATCCGCCTCTGTACGAATCAGGGAAGGCTCGGCACGGTTGAAGGCACGATACAGCATCTCATCATCGTATGCCGCAGTTTCCGGAAAGAGCTCACGCAGCTTCGGTGCGATCAGATGGATAAAGCCGCGGCTGCGCCCGATGATGTTTTCAAAAAAGCGTGACTGGCTTTCGTGGATGCCCATTGATGCACCGCCGTTTAAAACAGTATAGGCAAGCTTATCCATGGTGTGAGTTTCATACAGCGCATGACCGCCTTCATGGATGACACTGAACATGGAGGAAGCAAAATTATCTTCCAGATAATGAGTGGTAATACGGACATCATATTTGGTAAAGCCGGTAGTGAAGGGATGCTCGGTTTCGGCAATTGTGCAGTGTGCGCGATCCAGGCCGATCACCTGCATCAAATAATCGCTGAATTGCCGCTGCTTATCCAGCGGAAAATGGCCATGCAAGGGACTGTCATCCACCTGAGTGGCTGCACTGACACGATGAATAAACGGGACCAGCTCCTTGCGAACAACATTGAAAAATGCGTCACATTTTTCACGTGTGAGGCCGGTTTCAAAACGATCCAGCAGTATATCATACGCCGGCTGATCGGGTTTAATGTAGTGCATGATACGCTGCGTCTGGGCGATCAATTGTTCCAAATAAGGCATAAACAAGGCGTAATCGTTCTTGTCTTTCGCCGTGTGCCAGACTGCGTCGGATGTTGTGGTCAACTTCTGGTAGGCAATATACTCATCCATCGGTATGCGGCGAGTCTCATCGATATCTTTGTACATCACCTTGACAACGCGCTGGTGCACATCATCCAATTCGTCCAGATGCGCATGAAGTTCATCCAGCAGAGCAATCGTTTCTTTACCGGTAGACAGCTTATACACTTCTTCGGCCAGAATGCCAAGTGTCTCGGCTCGATTCTCGGCCGCTCCGGAGGGGGCTGCCGTCATGCCGTCGTAATCAAGCAAACCCATGGCATGGGCGTAGGCTTGCTTTTTGCGTTGTAATTGATCTAATTGCTGCAGAGCAGAATTTAAATCCATGATCAGATTCTCCTTATTCTACATAGACTAAGTCATAAATGGAAAGCAGTTTCTTCTCACCAATGCCGCGCACGTGCAAAAGCTCTTCGATATAGCGAAATGTGCCAAGCTCCGATCGGAGATCCAGAATAGCTTGTGCGGTTTTTGTGCCGATGCCGGGCAGCGTCATCAAATCCTCTTTTGAGGCAGTGTTCAAATTGATACGCTGGGCTTTATCTGCATCGGTGAGAGGCGCAGCGGTTGCGTACTGACCACGTATGGAATAAACCGTTGCTTCGGCGGGACGAAAGGAAATGACAAAGCGGAAAAGAACATATAAAATTGCGCACGCAAGAACCGCACAGACGATATAGAGAAACGCAGTGCGGGTATGGTCTGACAATTGGATATGCTTTACACTGCCTTTCGTACCTTCTGTCCCTCCTTCGTATCTTCTACGATATAGCCGAGCGATTTAAGCTGATCACGAAGTTCATCACTCTTCTTCCAGTCGCGATCTTTACGGGCTTGTGCACGCGAATCAGCCAATGCCTGAATGTCGACAGGAAGCTCGCCGCCCTTTTTCATCATCAGCCCCAACACATCGCAAAGCGATGTCAAAGTGTCGAGCGCTGTTTTAATGGCAGCTTTGCTGCTGTCGGATGTCAGGGTAACGTTTGCGTCACGGACGATTTCAAACAGTGCGCCGATTGCATCTGCGGTATTCAGATCATCATCCATTGCACTATCAAAGCGATCAGCATAGGTCTTGATTCGATTGGCAAAGGCCTGTTCCGCTTCGTTCAGCGGGCGATCCTGAGCGTGCTCCAGCAGGAAACTCATCTGGTCGCGGGCAGTATAAAGGCGAGAAAGCGAGGCATGGGCCTGAGCGATCATTTCACGGCTGAAGTTGATGGGGCTGCGGTATTGAGCGGAAAGCATGAACATACGCACATCTTCCGCATCGAATTCCTTAAGAATGTCGCGCACAGTGAAGAAGTTGCCGAGAGATTTGGACATTTTTTCATTGTTTACATTGATAAAGCCATTATGCATCCAATAATGTACATAAGGCTTGCCTGTTGCTCCTTCACTTTGTGCAACTTCATTTTCATGGTGGGGGAAGAGCAAATCCTTGCCTCCGCAGTGAATGTCAAAGGTCTCTCCTAAATATGCCATGCTCATGGCGCTGCATTCAATATGCCAGCCGGGGCGGCCCATTCCCCAAGGGCTGGACCAAGCGGGCTCACCCGGCTTTTGAGCTTTCCATACGGCAAAGTCCGCCGGATTCTTTTTTGCATTGTCAACATCGACGCGTGCTCCTGCTTCCAAATCTTCCAGATTTTGACCGGAGAGGCAGCCGTATGCCGGGAAAGCGGCGGTATCAAAGTAAACATCGCCATTGACTTCGTATGCCAAGCCCTTGTCAATCAGCTTTTGTACCAAGGCGATAATCTGCGGAATATGTTCGGTTGCACGAGGGTGTACGGTAGCGGGACGAATGCCGAGTGCCTGTGCATCCTTATAGTATTCGGCAATGAAGCGATCACCAAGCTCTTTTACCGTAATGCCTTCTTCGTTGGCACGGCGGATCATCTTATCGTCAATGTCGGTGAAATTTTGTACGAAGGTAACTTTGTATCCGCGATGCTCCAAATATCTGCGCAGGACATCGAATACGATAAACGGGCGTGCATTGCCTACATGAAAATAATTGTATACCGTTGGCCCGCAGGCGTAAATACGGGCTTCGCCCGGATGAATGGGAACAAATTCTTCTTTCCGTCTGGTTTTACTGTTGTAAATCTGCATTGCTTTTTCCTCCTTAAGTTTCGGAATCTTGTTTGGAATGATCCGAATTTTTTAGCGGGCAGTCTTTGATGTTTTCCGGGCATTGATCGCATCCAAGGCGGCAGGCAAAGTCACGCAGGACACTTTCCAGCACTGTTAAGCGGTGATAGAGCATTTGCATGCGCTCCAGCATGGGGTCGGGAAGATTGCCGTGATCCAGCGTAGGACGCGAACCATCCGGCCTTCTGACGATGCGGCCGGGATTGCCGACCACGGTGCAGCCGTCGGGTACGGATTTGAGTACAATGGCACCTGCTCCAACCTTAACATTTTGTCCCAAAGTGATGGGACCGAGCACCTTGGCGCCTGCCCCGATAATCACACCGTTTCCAACGGTCGGGTGGCGTTTCCCGTGATCTTTGCCTGTGCCGCCCAGGGTAGCACCCTGATAAAGTGTAACGTCGTCTCCGATTTCGGCAGTTTCGCCAATCACGACGCCTGCACCGTGATCGATAAACATGCGGCGGCCGATTTGAGCACCGGGGTGAATTTCAATGCCTGTTTTTCGGCGGGTACGTGACGATATCCAACGCGCCAGCAGCGTGTGTTTTCGCAAGTATAATTTGTGCGCAACGCGATGCCAGAAAAGCGCTTTGATACCAGGATAACAAAGAAGCACTTCAATACGGCTGCGCGCGGCCGGATCTCTTGCAAATACAGTGGCGATATCTTCCGACAAGCGTGTCGGCATAATGTCCTCCTTCATTTTACAAAATAAACGCCGCCTCCCATGCGGGAGACGGCGATAAACCGTGGTTCCACTCCGCTTGAGGCCAAAGCCCCCACTCGGATTGCCTTAACGCGGCACAAACGGCGCAGCCTACTGAACCTTCGGTGCGCGGCTCACAGAGGCACTGCCCGCATTCGTCAAGCACGCTCTCAGCCATGACGCGCCTTCTCTTGGACGAAAAAACCGGGATTTTTCCCTGATCATTGCCATACTGCTATTATATGGGGCCGATTAAATTTTGTCAAGGTAATTCTTGACGGCAAGCATGGAAAGCGGTAATCTCACTGTATTTTTTCAAAACTTAAAGCTTTGCTCTCAGTAAATAATAGCGCAAAATGACACTTTTACAGTGAAAAAAATCATTGACGAAATAACAGTGAATTCTTAAAATAAACCTAGCCTGGTTTGGCACTTTTCACATTGTAACCTCACAATAGGTATTAAGTACAGCAAGGAGGAAAAAACCATGAAACGCCCAATCAATATCTGCTCAGGTCAATTCGGTGATCTCACGTTGGAAGAGCTTTGCAAAACGATGCATGACATCGGGTATAACGGCATCGAGATTGCCACACAATCCCACCTGGATGTAAGACGTGCCCTGAATGATGCCGCGTATCGCAATGAGATCGACGAGACGCTGCGCAAGTATGATATGCAGATCGGTGCTATTTCAGCACATTTGATCGGCCAGTGCGTAGGAGACAACTGGGATCCTCGTCTGGATAATTTTGCCCCGGCGCACTGCAAGGGCAATCCAGAAGCAATTCGTGCGTGGGCAATCGAAGAAATGAAGAATGTTGCCTATGCGGCAAAGCTGCTCAATGTCAAGGTAGTGACCTGCTTCCTGGGTTCTCCTATCTGGGCAATGTGGTATTCGTTCCCGCAAACTACGCCTGAAATGGTAGATGCCGGTTTCCAGAAAATCAAGGAGCTCTGGACACCTATTTTCGATGTTTATGATGAATGCGGGGTAAAACTCGCGTTGGAAGTGCATCCCACCGAGATCGCTTTTGACTACTACAGCACCAAACGTTTGCTGGAAACGCTGGACTATCGCCCGACTTTGGGACTTAATTTTGATCCGAGTCATCTGTTGTGGCAGGGTGTAGATCCGCAGACTTTCCTGCATGACTTCTCAAACCGCATCTACCATGTTCATCTCAAGGATGTCAAGCTGCACCAGGACGGACGTACGGGACTCTTGGGTTCCCACATTGAGTTCGGCGATACTCGCCGTGGCTGGAACTTTGTTTCCCTTGGACATGGTGATGTTGATTTCGACGGTATCATTCGTGAACTCAACCAGATGGGCTACCGTGGCCCGCTGTGCGTTGAATGGGAAGACAGCGGCATGGAGCGCATCTTCGGCGCAACAGAAGCATTCGAATTTGCCAGCCAAATCAATTTTGAGCCTTCCACATTCAGTTTTGATTCTGCTTTGAAGCGCGACTGAGCAGCACCTTAAAATAAAGCCGAAGTTTGCTGATAAAACAGCATTCTTCGGCTTTTAACTTTTTCGCTTCTCACGCTGAAATGCACAATGGCGGTTTGAGATACATTACAGATATTGGCAATATTTTTGCGTCAGTGCCAATACGTCTGCGGTGATTTCCTCAGGCGGACGGCGCTGATACAGGGTATCGGCGATACAGCGGCCGATGACAGCCATGCTGTCTTCTTGCATGCCACGGGTGGTTACAGCAGGCGTCCCCAGACGAAGGCCGCTGGTTTCGTTGGGCTTGCGCGGGTCGTTTGGGATCATGTTCTTATTGGCGGTAATATGCACGCAGTCCAGCGCCTGTTCCAATTGCTTACCCGTCATAGGCGCAGTTCTCAAATCCATGAGCATCAAGTGATTGTCTGTGCCGCCTGATACCAGCGGGCAATCCTGCGCAAGCAGTGTATTGGCAAGCGCATCGGCGTTGCTGATGATCTGGTGCTGATACTGAGTAAACTCGGGCTGAAGCGCTTCCAGCAAACAAACAGCTTTTGCAGCGATGATATGCAGCAGAGGCCCTCCCTGCGTACATGGGAAAACAGCTTTATCAACGGCCTTTGCGTATTCGGCACGGCACAGGATCATGCCGCCACGCGGTCCGCGAAGCGTCTTATGCGTAGTAGTGGTTACGATGTCCGCATAGGGAATGGGGGATGGATGGCAACCTGCCGCAACAAGGCCGGCAATATGCGCCATATCAACCATCAAGTACGCCCCGACTTCATCGCAAATATCGCGGAAAGCGGAGAAATCAATTGTTCGCGGATAGGCAGATGCACCGGCAACAATCATGCGCGGATGTACGGCCTTTGCTTGTTCACGCACAGCGTTATAGTCAATCAAACCGTTCTCATCGGTTGAATAGCTGAAGAAACGGTAGAGTTTCCCGCTGAAATTAACAGGGGAACCATGGGTGAGATGTCCGCCGTGATTCAAATCCATACCGAGGACAGCATCGCCGGGCTGAAGCAGCGCCATATAGGCGGCCATGTTTGCTTGGCTGCCGGAATGCGGCTGCACATTGGCATGCTCTGCGCCGAAAAGCTGCTTCGCACGTTCAATCGCCAGATTTTCTACTTCGTCCACAAACTCACATCCGCCATAATAACGATGGCCGGGATAGCCTTCGGCGTATTTATTGGTAAGGCAGGTTGCCATGGCCTCGCGAACGGCGGGACTGGCATAGTTTTCCGATGCAATCAGTTCCAAGTTATCATGCTGGCGCTGCGCCTCACGAGTGATGGCGGCAAAAAGCGCTGCATCTTGAGATAAAAGTTCCATTGGCTTGCTCTCCTTTGCTAAAAAAGGCTGTTAAGTGGGATGTATTGCTTTATTGTCTGTTACCATTTATTGTGTACTTTTTCGGCAAATCCGGTCAAATTTTTAACGGTGAGCATGCTGCCATCATCCAGAATGACATGGCCCGAATATCGTCCGAAAACCTGATGCTGATCGGAACAAATTACTTTCACATCTGTACAGGCGGCACGATCCAGAATTGGCAGGAAATCCATTTCAAAACGCCCGTCATCACTGGTAAATGTCCATGGAGACAGATAGTCCTCATGCCCGCATTTCATGGGAATATGAAAGGTTACCTGCGACAATTTATGGGCGATGCCGTCTACGAACAACATATTCTCCGTTGCAGCATCGGTGTTCCCGAATCCGTATCCGATGTTGAATCCGAAACGCTTTCCTTGCACAATGCCGGAGGCAGATCCCCAATACCATGTGTTGTTATATGTCCATACACCACGTCCCCAATCTAAAACGGCAAAGGAAGTGGCTGGCGAAAACAGATACTCTCGCCCGGCAAAAAGTGCCCGACCTTCCGCACGAAGACAATTGATTTTTTGATTGTAGTAGAATGCTTTTTCATCCTTGTCGAAAGGGGTAACGATCACCATGCTGTCCTGTGGCGTATCGGTCAGCGTGATGTCAAAGCTGATTGCTTCCGTACCGCAAAAATTCTGCATATTGCCGTACAAGCTGCGGGATTTTCCGCTATTTTTGAAGTGCATTTCATACCCACGCCCGGAAACGTCAATATCACCGCAAAGGGAAGTTGCGGGAAGATGGCGTTTGCCCATGGGCATAAAACCCATTCGAGAGGTGGTTTGCTGCCACGGGGCTTCAAAATCAAGCAGGGAAATGCTGTCCAAACTCATGTAGCCGTTATCGTCAATGGTCAGCGCCAGGCCAAAGGAGTCGTTTCCGATATAGTAATAATCCCACTCCTTGATCCGCAAGGCAGACGCTGCAATGCGCTTGCGGTCATACTGCAGCAAAAGAGAAGTGGCATATCCACGCTGAGCAAGACGCCCATGCTCGTCGTGCAGCGGGCCCGGCTGAGTGATGCGATGCTGAGGTTTGCTTGGCATGGCGAGCCACTCCTTTTATTTTCCGTAACGCATTACATGCTCGAGGTGATAGTCACGATGCAGATTATGCAAGTGCTTTTTGTAATATGCGCACGAGATTTCGTCCGGCGTTATACCATAGCACAGCAAAACGTCGTTCAGGTACATCATTACGTCTGAAAGCTCTTCGGTGAGGCAATCACGGACATGACCGGGTTCAAGCAGACGAGATGCCTTATTCTTTTTGATCACGTCAATTACCTCGCCCAGTTCGCCCATCAGCCAGAGAAGCTGATTCCGGCCCGCAGCAGCATCTAAATTTCCCCACTCGGGATGAACGGCGTGAAGTTCTTGCTGCATTTCCAGCATATCCGATATGCACAGATCAAGCGTTTCTTCATCCCAGGTAAGATCCCGCATCATTTCAGTCAGACTGTGATAACGGTAGGGCGTATCGAAATTAGGATAGAAATTATCCGGATCAAACATCGCGCCTGACATGCCGGCATTGATGCCGCTGAGCAGATCGATGTCGCGATCCCCGATCATGACGCACTGGGCGGGGGACAGGTGGTGCTTTTCCATCAAGAACAGCAGCGCATCGGGAGCGGGCTTGCGGGGAAAATGGTCTTCAGCCGTAACCACATCGGTGAAGTATCCGGCAATTTGATAATGATCAAGCGCATCAAGCGCACTTTGACCGCGGTGCGTGTAGAGATAGTTATGACCGCCGTGAGCGCAGACGCTTTGCAGTAAACGAATTGCGCCGGGGAAGGGCGGCATCGTGTCAAAGCCTTCGGCTTCGGCATGAATTTTATAGGCCGCAAGCACATCCTCGGCGCGTTCACCTGCCATCGTCCGGGCTGCGTGCATCAGGGATACCTTTGTCAGTGGAAGCAGCTGCTGGACAGTCGCTTCGATGCCGCAATCTTTCAATG
>CAVFPH010000057.1:2314-12631 GCA_963624325.1 bacterium | reverse complement strand
GTTCCATGATGTCCATTAAAGTGCATATGCTGGGCAGAATAAACCTGCACGCAGGGCTCGGTGGAACACAGATGCATGATGCGCCCGCTTTGCGGATCATAGAGCGTGCCGAAACAGCGCATCCCGCTGCCCGCGACTGCAAAGTTAAAATCGTAGCCGTTCTTTTTTACCATCATGGGATACGCTGAGCTGCGGGCAAAGCCGTCCCCGAGGCGCAGACCGGCACGGAAATCCACAGGCAGCCCGTCAACGGGAAGTTCCTTCCCTGTAGGAATGAGGGCATTATCGGTTTCGGTGACAAAAGGTGCGTTGAGGGTGAGCACGTGGTCTTCGATATTTCCCTGCCCCGATAGGTTAAAGTAGGCATGGTTGGTCAGATTGCACAGGGTATCTTTGTCACTGACGGCGCTGTAGCAGATGCTCAGATCGTTTTCGGCAGTCCAGCCGATGCTGACGGTAACGCTGAGCGTTCCCGGAAAGCCTTCTTCGCCGTCCGCACTGGTATAGGTGAAGGTTACGACATCACCGTCTTCCCCCTCATACGGCTCTGCGTGCCACATCCGGCGGGCAAAGCCGTTGCGGCCGCCGTGAAGGCAGTTGACGCCCTCATTTGCATCCACATGATATACTTGACCGTTGATGGAGAAGGAAGCACTGCCGATGCGGTTGCCTACGCGCCCGATTGTTGCGCCGACGGAATTATCAATCCGGGCATAATCCGCGGCGCTGTCAAAGCCCAAGGCCACGTCGGCCAATGCGCCGCTGCGGTCGGGAACACGGACGGAGACGACCCTGGCGCCGTAATCCGTCAGGCAGAGCTGGGCACCGGAGGCATTGGTCAGAGTGTAAAGCGTGGCGGCGCGGCCATCGGCAAGCGCACCAAAAGAGGACAGAGAAATGCTCATACAGACACCTCCGAACAGATATTGGAAAAGTTAATTTTCAGGATGAGAGAGCTTGTCAATGAGTGCATCGTTATCGTCCGTCTGCTCCAGCAGGTCACACACATACTGCCAGGCATGATCGCTGCCGGCAATGCCAGAACGCAGCGTAGAAGCGGCTTTCTGCGCATCCTCGCTCAACATCTGATCAGCCTTGCGCGTGCTGCTGCGCGCCAAATCCATCGTTCCGTCTGCGTTCAGATACAGCTCCATATTGGCCGTTCCGCGGAACTCATCGGCGATGGCGGCATCCAGCGGGCTGCCGGTATCGGCGGTCATGACTGCGATGACAGTCAAGCTTCCGCCCTCCCGCAGGGAACGGGCTGCGCCGAAGAGATGACGCGGCTTTGCCAGCGCATTGGCGGCAAGACCGCCGGGGAGCATGCGGGTCGTCTGCGGAGCACACTCGTTATAGGCACGGCAAAGGTTGGTCAGGCTGTCCAGCAGAATGATCACGTCTTTCTTCTGCTCTGCCAGGCGCATGCCGCGCTCAATGACCATTTCCGCACTGCGGGCCTGGTTTTCCAGCGGCTCATCAAAGCCGACGGCAATCACTTCACCGGGAAGCTGTGCGCGGGCAGCCGTGATATCCTCCGGGCGCTCACCAAGCAGCAGCGTCATCATCGGGCTGCGGGGATGCTGCGCACGGATGGCAGCGGCGATTGCCTGCAGAAGCTCGGTTTTTCCGCTGTGGGGCGGTGCAATGATCAATGCACGCTGGCCGAGTGCAATGGGACAGAGCAGATCGATTGTACGCAGCAGTTTATTTTGGGTATTCTTTTTTGATAGCATCAATTGCTTGGTGGGGTAGGTAGCCGTCAGAGAATCAAAGTTGGGACGCTCCGTGGTATCATCGGGATTAATGCCGTTGATTTCGGTGATGTAAAGGAGGGCGCCATAGCGATCGTTTTCCCGCTGCGCGCGAACCTTGCCAGAGATTGAGTCTCCGTTGCGAAGGTGGAAGCGGCGGATCTGGGCATTGGATACATAAATATCGCCGCTGCTGGGCAGATAATTCTGCGCGCGCAGGAAGCCATAGCCTTCGGGATGGATTTCCAGAATGCCGGTGCCGTCAACCGCATCGCCTGCATTGAGCATATCGGGCAGGCCTGCAGGCGCAGCGGAAGGATCACGCTGCTGCATGGGGGCACGGCTGCGATAGTCATTGCTGTAGGCAGGCTGATTGTAAGTGGGGTTATTGTAGCCGCCGCGCTGCTCCTGCTGACCGTACTGGGGCGCGGGGCGGGATTCATTGCGGTAGGCCGGTGCCGGCGCATCGGCAGCAGGGGCATCTGCCTGAGAAGAGTCCGGACCGAAACGGGAAACCGTGGGCGTGGGACGCTGCATGCTGCGCTGCTGACCGTAAGGCGGCGTGGCAGCGCGCTGCTGCGAGAAGCCAGCACCCGCACGCTGCGTGAAGGGGCTGCTGGATTGCTGCTGCTGGTAAGTGCGCGGATTATGCCACGCACGCACGCCTTCCAGCGAGAAAACCGGTTTGTTGGTGCCCGGAATATTGCCGCGGTTGACCGTAGGCTGGCCGGGATTGGGCGCCTGCGGAACGGCGGGAGATGGACGGACGGCAGGACGCTGGACGGCAGCGGCAGGGGAGGATGCAAGGCTGTTCCTGTTAAAGGGCACATTGGGGGTCAGCACCGGGGTATCATCGTCATCGGATACAATGGAGGCAACGCGGCGAATGATGGGGGTAGCGGACTGCTCCTCTTCGGGGGTTTCCTCCTCCTCGGGTTTGATCAAGGCCGCACAAAGGCGATCCACAATGCCTTGCTTGGAGATGCCGGCACTTAATGTGACGTGGTTTTCACGGGCAATTGCGCGCAGATCAACAACCTTCATGGCTTCAAAAGCTTCCTTGCTATACAACGTATGTTCCTCCTTGAATTGCAGAAAAGTGAAGTGAATGTTATTTAAGTTTTTTGACGGGGACGGACAAGTACCAGCACGTCACGATTGACGGCTTGCTCCACCCAGTGCTCGAAATTATCAAAGAGCGGGGCGGGGGCAATATCAAACCCCGCATTTTTCGCAATGGCCGCAAAGTCATCGCGGCGCAGGGTGTTGGTGTTAAAGGAAACGGCAGCGGCGCAGCCGGGCGAGAGCGCCTGATACCAGGCAGGCAGGGCATGTTCCAGCAAGGCTGTCAGGGAGCTGAGACGGTGATCATCCGTCGGCGCATGCTGCACGCCGTAGGGAAGGTCCGCAGCGATTGCATGTACAGGCTGCTTTCGCAGAAGCTGGCCTGTGCACGCGGTATCTGCTTGAATAAAGGTCAGGCTCAGTGCCCCTTCGTCGGTCTGCAGGGTAAACTGCGTACCGGGGGCATTCTTCCCACCGGGCAACGTCATGCCCGCACGGCTTGTACTGTGCTTGATACGGTGGTACTGCAGCCATTTTTGTGTAAAAGCAATTGCTTCGCTCAGATCCCTGCGGGATTCCTCAACGCCGATTGCGTGCATCCCGCGGGTCAAGGCGCAGTACAAGGTTGTACCTCGGCCGCAGATGGGGTCCAATATTCGCGGATGAGGCAATTGCCAGATACCGCCGGCTGAAAGGGCTAAGTTAATCAGAAGCTGTGTAAATGCGGTGTTTGTTTTGCCTTTGTATTTAAGAATATCCGGCATATCGGCTGGGAGGCAGGGGACGACGGGCGGTGAAATCGGCCTCAGAAGATCGCCTTCCCAAACGGCAGCCATATACAAGGATGAATGCCCATGCAGAAAGGCTGCCTGCGCAGGGGTAAGCGGGTCGCACTCAAAACATAAAAACGGCGCGCCGCCCAATGTACAGGGGGATACCTGCGCGTCAACCCCGCATGCCCACAGCATGCAGGACAGTTCCTTTTGTGACAGTGTGACTAATGAATCCTGATATCGGATATTGGCGTGAGAGCGTAATTGATAGGCGTACCGCATGAATTCCCTTCCTATGAATGGATCGGATATAAAAAGTATAGCATTATTAACACGCTGAATCAAGAGAAAATCGAAAAATTGGAATAACTATCAGAAAATCAATTAAAAAAATTTCAAAAAATGAACAAAATAAATGTACGATTATTGCTTGCTTTTACAGATATATACTTTAACAGTAGGGATTGCTTGACATTTCTTGTCGTTTGCTACTTTCTATTATGGCTTAGTGCTTTAAAAAAGCGGGTTTTCGGGAGATTACAGAGGCGTCAGCAGCGGCGGAATCCGCTTTTCAAGCCGGCATTCCAGGTAAGCCTGCAGCAGCGCAAGCGGCGCATCGGAGGTGGGCAGCTCGCCGCGTACACCCTTTTCCAGTGCCTCGGAGAGCCATGCCCGTTCTGCGGGCGGAAGGACTGCACCGCGTCCGCTCTGCGCAGCACAAGCGCCGCACAGGACGCCGCCCTGCTCAATATCAAACAGGGCAGGAAGATCGGCAGCAATCTCCTGCCCGCAGCATACGCAGTGATGCAGCCGCGGACGGTAGCCCATGGCAACGGCATAATGCAGCAAAAAGACCGAGAGCACCTTGCGCGGAGGAACATCCTGATAGCATAGGCACCCCAGTGCGCGGGCCAGCAGCAGGAAGGGACGGCGCGTGTCCTCCTCCGGCTGTACGGTTGCTTCGCATACATTGGCCATGTAGGATGCGCAGGAAAGCTTGTCGATATCAAGGCGCAGGGGGTAAAAGCTGTCCGTCAGCATGCAGCCTGTAATAATGCTGTGCCCCTTTGAGCCCATCAGCTCATAATCGGCAAGGGTGAATACCTCACTGCATGGGAGCAGGGGGGACTTGGGACGCTTGCAGCCGCGTGAGAGCGCATCTACACGGCCGCGCGGCGTCAGCAGAGTGAGCATGCGGTCATTCTCACGGTAATCCGCATGCCGCAGAACAATGCCTTGGATGGAATAGGATGCCATGAAATCAGCTCCCGACAGATCGATAGCGGCGTAGGCCGCGGCAGAAAATCAGCGTCATCTGTCCCGGAAACGCAAAATCGCCCAGCGGCGCAAGCAGCGACCAGCCGGCGCCCGTGCCCCAAAGGGGCTTATCCAGGATGCAGGCGGCAGGCAGGTGCGTGGTCAGGGTGAAGGGCGCAACCGGCGTGAACAGCAGCTGCAACCCCTTGGGGATAGATATCAACGGGGTACGGACAGGTACTTCGCCCGCCGTAAGTGAGGATATTGACGAGCTCAATGCGTTTGACGGAGAAGGAGGACAGCGTGACTTCGATGAGAAACAGCGCGCATATCGGTGCCATGCCGCCCAGAATGCTCCAGATCAGCAAAACTTCCTTAAATAAGATATAGGCGAAGCGAACTGATCATACTGCTTAGCCTCCCTGTATAACGATGCGCCGCAGCGTGCTCTGCCACAGCGTTCGGCCAATCGGCAGCAATAATATAATCCAGAAAACCTGTATCAGCGCGATCTGCGGAAAGCTGTGCAGTGCATATTCGCCTGTATACAGACGAATGGGAGCATCCAGACTCTGTGCGAAGGGCTGGCATTGGATGAAACACTGCCGACGGTCGGAAAAGAGGGTCAGCGGGATAACGTTGCCGCACAGAAACAGAATCGGAAAATTGACGATGCTGTTTATCCCGCGGTTATCCAGCGTGACCGGCACCAGACCTGCGATGATGTTGGACAGCGCAGTTATGGTGACAAGCTCCGGCAGAAGCGGCAGAATTGCCAGCATCAGCACGCACACCGGCTTTACCCTGGTGCTTTTTTCGCGCTGCAAATGACCGCCCCGTTTTTGCGGATGTCCAAGGTCTTTGTCAAACCTTGAACGTCAATATACGGCATGGTTACTGCCTCTGCCGAAGGGTTTCCTCATCCTCTTCCAGCACACGGTACATTTCCGCTGCGCTTTCTTTGCGCACTACCTCGCGCACATCGGTAATCTGATATCGTCCGACACGTGAACCGAAGCGTATTTCCAGCACATCACCTTCCTTTACTTCAGCTCCTGCCTTTGAAACTTTACCGTTGATGGAAACACGGCCGCCGTCACAAGCTTCCTTGGCGATGGTGCGGCGCTTGATGATGCGCGACACCTTCAGGTATTTATCCAGCCTCATAAAGAGCTCCTTATTTAATTTTCTTAAAGTTGCCCAGCGTCTCGTTTACGCTGGAAACGCAGGCAAAGGTATCGGGATACTGGCTGATGATCTTGGTAAACTCGGTAATCTGATGCTTGTTGATGATGCAAACCAGCATGGTTTTGTCCTGATGAGAGTAGCCGCCCTCAACGTGGATGATGGTGGCACTGTGGCGAAGATCGCGGATGACATGGCTGACAATCTCATCCGGATGCGCGGTGATCATTTCCACCTTCAGGGCTTCCTTGCCGCCCTTAAGAATACTGTCGCTGACGAGAGTGGTCAGCGTGCAGTATACAATGCACAGGATGACCGGCTCAATGTTGAAATCGTACACAAAGTACGATATGCTGGCTACGCACAGATTGATCACAAAGGTGATATGCACCATGGAGAATTCAGGCTTCTTTTTGTGAATCATGGCAGACACATAGTCCATGCCGCCCGTACTGCCGCCATGCTTGATGGAATTGGAAAAAATGAAGCCGTTGATGGTGCCGGCGGCCACGGGGGCAAGGATCGTGCTGCGCCCGTCATCGGTATGGTACATAAAGCGGGATACGTCGATGATGTTGTTTTGCATCAGCAGCAGTGTGCCGGAGAATACCAGCACATTGACCAGTGTTTTGAGGGCAAAATGGCGGTCTACACGCCAAAATGCCAGAAGAAACAGGGGGATATTGATGATCAGCGACATGTAGCCCACACTGAAATTGAACAGGTACTGAATCATGGTACTGATACCGCTCAATCCTGCAGGGGCAAAGGAATTGTTCAGGATGAATACCTGATAATTGAGAGCCATCAGCATGGCCAACGCCGCCACGATGATGTAATCCATTACCTGCGAACGCTTTTGAGACACGGGCATACGCAGTTCCTCCTTTGAAAAGCAGCGTCTCATTATAGCATTCGCATCGGCGGATGTAAACTGATTTTGGCAAATATCTGCATGCTGCGGATACTGAATACGAGCATATTTTATGATGTATTTCTGACCAAGTGCTGCGGTGAAATAATGATGGCTGCCCATTTTATCTCCTGATAGCAATCGATTCCCTGATAATTGCGATGAAGGCCAAATGCAAAGTCGGGTTGCCAATTACATCCCGGTTTATCGATATTCAAATATCTGATTCACGCAAACTATTTGTTCAGACAATATCCAAAGGTCGATAGCTCTTATATGCATGCTATGATGACTAAAACGGATGGAGCGCAAAACTCCGTGAGAAAATCTGCAATCCGAAAAAAAGAGGCCGATAAAGCCTCTTTTTTGATCTTCTACTCTTCAATAGAGCGGCGCACCATTTCTTCCAGCATCCCCTTGTGCAGTTTGCACATGCGGGACAGAATCGGATGAATATCCTCCGTCAGCCCATGGCTTAACCAATCGATCACCAATCCAAAACACCAGGCACGGTAGAACAAAATCAAATTTTGCCGATTTTCGGGACTGATCCGGCGGTCGCCGACGACGGTATCCAAACATTCTTCCACGGCGGATTGACAAATTTCCATGAGATAATGCTCATAGACATCGCGGCTGACTGAATTGAAAATGTGCAGCGTGGCGCGGCGATGCTGCAATATGGAGTCTACCGCCAGACTTAATGCCTCTTCTATGGAGGTAATCGAGTTGTGTTCACGGATGAGCGTTTCGGCCTGTTCATGCACGATGGCTTCAATCAGCGACGGTATATCGGAAAAATGGTAATAGAAGGTATTGCGGTTTACGCCGCAATCCTCCACGATATCACGAATGGTGATTTTGCTGATCGGACGCTGATCAACCAGTTTCATGAAAGAATCCATAATTGCTTTTTCGGTGAAAGATGCCATTGCACATCTCCTTGAAAACAAAATAACTCAAAGCGGGCGAAAGTCAGCGGGAAAAGTAGTCCTTCAGCGCCTGCGCAGCAGCCCCTTCATCAGCGCCTTCAATCACGGCCTGAAGGATCTCGCACTGCACGTAACCGATGGATAAAATTCCGAGAAGTGATTTTGCGTTGATCGTGCGGTGATCATCGCGCAGCATTACGGAGGACTCGTAGCGGGAAAGCATCTGCGCCAGCCGCGCAGCGGTTTCCTGGGTGAAAGGGCAGCTATTCTGTAGGGATAGGGTCAGGGTGATCATCGTTGTCATCTCCATTTAGCATAGGCGCGCCGGAGGCTTTCGCATATTGCATTATTTTTCTCAATCGGTGATTGACACCGGATTTTCCAAGCGGAGGAGTCATCATTTCGCCCAGCTGATCCAGCGATACATCCGGATTTTGCAGGCGGAGCTCGGCGATATCCTGCAGGGCAGGGGAGAGGGAGGAGAGCAGGGCATGCTCTTTCAGGTATTGCAGCACGGATATCTGGCGCTGCGCCGCAGAAATTTGGCGAATCATGTTGTTGTGGTCGCAGTTGGTGGCACGCAGGACGCTTTCATGCAGGCTGCGCTGTGCCAGAATGTTTTCATAATGCATCATGGCACGGGTTGCTCCCATCAGACCCAGCAGCGTGGATATATGGCTGCTGCGCTTTAGATAAACAATAAACGCGCCGCGCCGCTGCATCGAAGCGCATTCCAGATCACAGCGGGAAAGCAGCTGCGAAAGTGCCTGCGCGCGAAATTCACTGTTGCATACAAATTCCAGGTGATAGCCATGCTCGGGTGCCGTGACAGAACCTTCGCCCAAAAAAGCACCGCGCAAAAAAGCGTGCTGACAGCATTTTCTGGTTAACGCACGGCGGGGAAGGCCACGATATACCTCGCCCTGATCACTTTCGTGCAGCATATGCAGAGAAAGCATCAGCTT
The DNA here is from genome assembly GCA_963624325.1 of bacterium. Classification (GTDB taxonomy): domain Bacteria; phylum Bacillota; class Clostridia; order Christensenellales; family Aristaeellaceae; genus SFMI01. The sequence continues at coordinate 3,790 of CAVFPH010000057.1, read as the reverse complement.
GCGGGTATCGGACTGGGAAAGACGGATGGTGCATACGCGGCGGCCGCCGAAGCGCTCCACCTTGTTAAAGTGCGGGACCGCGTTGATTTCCAGTCGCTTTTTGAGCAGGATGAAAATACGCTTTGCAACCGTTACATTCTCGGTAGAAAAGACGATAGAGACCTGTCCGCGCCCATGCAGCGTCATAGAGGCGCAGGACTGCGTAAGCGCGTTCAGCTCACTGAGCATGCAGCAGCTTTTTTCGATTCGCAGGGAAACCAGTTCCTGCTTTACCTCTGCCGAAAAACTCATGCCTCAAAACGGCCGATCAGCCGCACTTCGGGCTCCAAAAGAATGCCGGACTGCTCCTGAACTGTGCATTGCACATGCCGCATCAGCCTGTAAATATCGGCAGCTGTCGCATGTCCGCGGTTGATGATGAAACCGGCATGCATCTCGCTGACCTGCGCATCGCCTATGCGGCAACCCTTCAGGCCGGCCTGCTCAATCAAGGCACCGGCATAATGACCGACGGGACGCTTGAAAAAGGACCCGCAGCTGGGGTACTGCAGCGGCTGCTTTTCACGGCGGCGGGCAGCCAAATCGGTCATTGTTTGCTTGATCTGCTCTGCGTCGCCGTTTGACAGGGAAAACACGGCATCCAGAACAATCCAGCCATTTTGGGCAACAGCGCTGGTGCGGTAGCCGAGCGCCAATTCATTGGCGGACAGCGTTTTGAGGCCATCCGGCGTCAGCACACGGGCAGACAAAATAACCTGAGCAATTTCGCCGCCGTAAGCCCCGGCATTCATGCATATGGCTCCGCCGACCGTACCGGGAATACCGGCGGCAAACTCCAACCCGGACAGGCTGTACGCTGCGGCAGCGCGTGCCACTGCAGCCAAGGAAGCACCGGCTTGCGCCGTGAGAACGCTATCACAAACGGCAATTTCGGCAAATTCACGTCCGAGATGGATCGCCAGCCCGTCAAAACCGCTGTCTGAAATCAAAAGATTGGAGCCGTTCCCCAGCACAAGCACAGGTATACCGCATTTTTTGGCGGATAAAATGATGCTTTCAAGTTGCTCCGGGTTCTTGGGTTCTGCAAACAAGGCGGCCAAACCGCCGACACGCATGGTGGTATAAGGAGCCAGCGCAACATTATATTGCAGACAATCGGCGGGAAACGATGCAGCGAATCGGCTAAATTTGCTTTCGGACATAGATCCTCCGGAAAAAGTCACACCTATTATAACAAATGACAGATAAAAATGCAAGGAGAAAATATAAGATTTCGGCAAGAAAGCAGCGGCAGAATTATCAAAGAAGGTAATTGACAAACTGCTCGCGCGTCAGACTGTAATCGACAGCCGACTGCAGATTGCCAAGCTGATCCTGCCAGCAGTTCCGCCTGGTGCCTGTGCGCTCAAAGCCCAGCTGTTCATATACGTGCTGCGCGCGCAGGTTTGTCACGTTTGTATCCAGAACGATTCTGTC
>CAVFPH010000057.1:0-2304 GCA_963624325.1 bacterium | reverse complement strand
GCCCATGGTATCAAAAAGCGCTGTGATCAGGAGACTGAGATAGATTTTGCCATAACCCTTGTTCTGCTGCGAAAAATCACAAATTTTGATCCCGATTTCCGCAGTGCTCTGATCCTTGATCCGGTAGCTCATCTCCCCGATGGGCTGATCGGAGCACAAAAGGATTAACCGCCTGTGCATGTTGTTGTCCATACGCAGGCTGTCGGCAATCGTCTGCACAGTTTCCTGAAGCCCCAGCGGAAAACCCGCGTGTGCCATGACACGCCCGTCATTCCACCAACGGGACAGGCAGGGGGCATCCTCCGGCACGGCATTGCGGATGGACAGATTGTGATATTGCAGCAGCATGGTTATTCACCTGATTCCAAGCGGGTGAGGCGTGCGGTGTTGATGGCGCGAAGACGCTGCGTGCGCTGACTGACGCGATGCCCTGTGAGCGCATGCCCACGGTATCGATCCATGATCACGCGCGCCCCGACGGCTGCCGGCAGGGCAACGGCGGCCCCTGCGCCGGCGGCGACAACGGCTGCACCGACCCCCATGGCCGCCCCTGTTTTGATCATGCGGTAAGCGGCATCGCCGGCACCGGCAGATCCTGTCTTTTTCCCGAGCAGCACATTGCATTGCTCGGTGATCGCGATAACGGCAAAGGGCAGCACATTGCTGACCGTTTCGGCAATTTCCGCAGTGATGCCGGTATCATCCAGAAGTCCCAGATCCACCGTTACATTGTCGGCAAGGGACAGGCCGGTGGTAACCGCATCCACGACGGTATCGTGTTTGCGTTTTTTGTATTTCGTGACCATTTCTTTGAAAGAAGGCATATTTTATCCTCCGATCAATTTTAGAATTGTGACAATGACCCACGCGGCGCAGAGGATGCCGACAATCCAGGTTGCCTGGCGCAGAATGACGGACAGGCCCTGCTTGGCGGGCTTTGCCTTCAGCGCTTTTTCAATTTCGTCCAATCTTTTTTGCAGCGCGGCATTGCTTTTGCCTGCCTGCTCCAATTGCTCCTGAAGGGCCTTTATCGTGCTTTCGGTGCTTTTCTGCTGTTCCAGCAGTTTGTCGGCACGCGCGGCAAGCTTTTCATGATCCTTGCGAAGCATGGCCTGATCTTCGCTTAGACCCTCGGCTACCAGGGTCATCTCACTGGTGTATTCCTCTACGGCCTGATTCAAGTCCTTGCCCTTGAGGCTGCTCCAGGTATTTTCGATAAAATCGCGCGCGCCGCGCATGAGGCTCGGCTTTTTGCCGGGTTCCTCATTCGCGGCGGGCGTTGTTTCGGTTGTGTCGATGGATGAAAAGTTCTTTTCTTGCTCGGTCATTTTAAAGTTACACCATGGTGATCCCCAGCGCCGCCTGCTCATTGTGATAGCGCTCCAGCAGCGCTTTGATGCGGTTGTAGGGATTCAGCAGCTCGTGCAGCGAGCGGTCGTGGTTGAGGGTGGCGATCAGGTAGGAGATATACTTGCTCATATCTGCCTGAACAAACCACGGCTCATTGGCCAGCTCGGGACGGCAGTAAGTCAGATTGGTTGCAACAACACGGGTCAGCAGCCCGTCATCGTAGGCCTTGCGGAAAGCTTCGATGCCGGAAGTGAAGAAAGCAAAGGTGGTGAGGGCATAGATGCGGTTGGCCTTGCGGGCCTTCAGTTCCTTGCACAGATCGATAATGCTTTCGCCCGAAGCCAGCATATCATCTGCCACCAGGATATCCTTGCCCTCAACATCCGCGCCGAGGTATTCATGCGCGATGATGGGATTGCGGCCGTTGACCACTGTGGTATAGTCACGGCGCTTGTAGAACATGCCCATATCCAGGGAAAGCACGGCGGAATAGAAAATGTTGCGCTGCACGGCGCCCTCATCGGGGCTGACAACCATCATATGGGCCTTGTCAATGTGCAGATCCTTTTCATCGCGCAAAAGCGCTTTGAGCATCTGGTAGGTAGGCATGACGTTTTCAAACCCGATCAGGGGCACGGCGTTGACCATACGGGGATCGTGCGCATCAAACGTGATGATATCGCGGATGCCCATATTGACCAGCTCCTGCAGGCCCATTGCGCAGTCCAGACTCTCACGGCTGGTGCGGCGATGCTGACGGCTTTCATACAGCATGGGCATGACAACCGTAACGCGCTTGGCTTTCCCGCCGATTGCACCGATGATGCGCTTGAGATCCTGAAAATGATCATCGGGGGACATGGGCACTTCCTGCCCGTACATGGTATAGTGCACATTGTGCGCACAGACATCCACCAGGATGTAGAGATCCATACCGCGAACGCTTTCACGCAG
>CAVFPH010000056.1:0-12850 GCA_963624325.1 bacterium | reverse complement strand
GCCTGCTGCTTAGGAGGCAGCCGCTCTATCCTACTGAGCTACGAGACCAGGTTGCGTGAAAGCGTTGATTCAGCGGGTTTCCAATTTCGGCCGCCATGGTTCCTCAGAAAATCGTTTTAGTGCTCGCATCAAACAGCTGCCGAAAAATCCGGCTCGGCTGCATAATCGGAATTCGGCTTCGGCGGCTTTCGCGATGCGCAAGTGAATTGTAATACGAAAAGCCAGTTTCGTCAAGAACGGTTCCGACAGGGACAGTCAAACCGCTGCCTGCGAAGCGGCATCCTAATGTCTGCCCAGCAGACGTTCTACGGCATCTACCGCACGCCGCATGGGGCGGCGATGCTTTTTTAAGGTAACGGCGGCATTGAAGGCACCGCGGCGGAACTGCAGATTGTCCGGTTCGCGGCGTACCGCCTCGCGATAGCTTTGATAGGCACTCTCATATTGATGCAGAGCCATCAAAATATCTCCCTGCAGGAAGTACCAATGCGCACTGCGGCGCTCGGCACGTGCCAGCTGGCGCAAGGCATTTTCATGGCGTCCCTGCCCCGTCAGGCGGCTGGCAAGGGCGATTGCCTCCTCACAGGAAAGGGTATTGCATGCAATCTTGCGCTTGGAGGCGATGCGAAGCGCCTCCTCATAAGCAAGGTTCAGGCGGATCATCTCTTCCTGCGCACGATCCGACTGCGCCTGATCCTGAAACTGATCCGGATGGCAGCCTTTTACGCGGTTTCGATAGGCAGCATGTACCTGCGCCTGATCCGCATCCCAGCGAAGTCCCAAGGTTTCAAAGGCGTTCACGGTACTGCCTCCTTTCTGCCACGCCGGGCGCATTCAATTTACAGCGGTGCACGGCGGATGTCCGCCCCCAATGCGCACAATTTGTCCTCAATGCGCTCATATCCGCGCTCGATGTAACCGGGCTCATAAATTTCAGTCGTTCCCTTAGCCATCAATCCCGCGATCACCAGTGCTGCACCGGCGCGCAGGTCAGTAGCCGTAACAGGGGCGCCGTAGAGGGTATCAACGCCTTCGATGATGGCAGTCTGCTCCACGATGCGAACCTTGGCGCCCATGCGCTGCATTTCCACCAGGTGCTTAAAGCGGTTTTCGTAAATGGTTTCGATCACAATGCTGTCCCCCGCAGCGCAGGTAAGCAGGGCGCTCATGGGCTGCTGCAGGTCGGTCGGGAAGCCGGGGTATTCCTGCGTTTTGATGTTGACGGCACGGTGCGGACGCTCCGTATACACGCGGATGGTATCGTCCGTATCGATTACGTGCACGCCCATTTCCAGCAGTTTGGCCGTCAGCGCCTCCATGTGGGTGGGAATGCAGCCGCGGATGGTAACATCGCCGTGCGTTGCCGCTGCGGCAATCATCAGCGTGCCGGTTTCAATCTGATCGGGAATCACGGAATAGCGGCTGCCATGCATATAATCCACGCCGCGGATGCGGATGGTATCGGTGCCCGCGCCGCGCACGCGCCCGCCCATGGAGTTGAGGAAGTTGGCCAGATCCACAATGTGCGGCTCCCTGGCCGCATTGTGGATGGTGGTATTGCCGTGTGCCTTGGCGGCGGCCAGCATCACATTGATGGTTCCGCCCACGGTGATGCGGTCAAAATAAACATCGGCGCCTACCATGCTGCCTCGGGCATAGATCATGCCGCCGTAATCATCCACCTGTGCACCCAGTGCGCGAAAACCCTTGATATGCTGCTCAAACGGACGGTTGCCGATGGCGCATCCGCCGGGATAACCGACCTCGCACTGGCCGCAGCGCCCCAGCAGCGCGCCCCACAGGTAATAGCTGGCACGCATGCGGGTGGTGTACTGATAGGGAACATGGAAAGCGTTGACGGGCCGCGGATCCACTGTCATACGGCGGGCCTTGGGATCGTAATCCACCTTTGCCCCCAGCAGCGTCAGCATATCGTAGATGACATGGATATCCTCGATATCAGGCAGGTTTTCCACGATGCAGGGCTCATCGCACAGCAGCGTGGCGGGCAGAACGGCCACGGAGGTATTCTTTCCCCCGAACACCGTGGTTTCGCCAAGCAGCGGCGTACCGCCCGTAATCAGCAGCTTGTATCGATCCATGCACACGCCCCGTCCCATGATAAATTCGGCACATCCACGCGGCCATTTCGCCGTGTGGTAAAAGTAATTATAGCATAATTCCGATCCATATGCAACCGCGGGCAAAATGACGCGTTGGAACTAAGAAACCACAACAAAAAGTGCATGCACTTTTCTTGAAGTGCATGCACAATATTTTTGCGCGTTTTGGGGTTACGGAGCGGTGCAGATGGCAGTCATGATATAGGCAACCTGCGCGCGGGTGGCGGCAGCTTCCATATCCAGAGTTTCGCCGTCGGCTGCGTAGAGGAGGCCGCTTTCAAGCTGATAGTTGATCAGCTCTGCGTCATCCTCGCCTTCGTAGGCGGGCAGCCCCAGGGCATAGCAGAAGTTGTTGCCGTAGTAGGCAAGCTCAATGATGCTTACGGGGTCATCTGCGTTCAGGGAATCGGGAACGATGCCGTAGCTTGCCAGGAACGCAAGGCCGTCGTCAAAGCTGGTATCGCCGCTGACGATCACATACATGGATACAATCATATCCTCCATCGTGGCGGGCTCATCCGCGCCGAAGGCCTCATTTGAAGCGGCGGACATGATGCCGTTTTCCGTCACAAATGTGACGGCATCATAGTACCATGCATCCTCGGTCACATCGTTCATCACGGCTGCTGCGCTTTCGTCACTGGCAAAGGGATCCAGCACGGTATCGTAGTAGGAAGCGTTCTGCGCGATGACAGAGGCAGAGCCGGAAGTAGAGATCATGCCCTTCTCAACCAGGGCCTGATACATATCGGCGTACTGGGCAACGGTTTCGGGCGTAACGCTCTTGAGCTCCTGCATGCGCTTGAGGGTATCGTTCTGATCATCACCCGATACCACGGTCAGCATGGCAGAGAGCGCGCCGCTCAGCTCGCCCTCGGACAAGGCGTAGGCGGGATAGGAAGAAAGGATGTAGCCGTCCAGGGTATCCTGATCGATGTCCTTCAGCTGAGCGACAAGCTCGGGCAGCTGGCTGTAAACATCAAAGGTTTCCTTTACGTTGGGGTCACGGTAAGACACGATGTACACGCCGTCATCGGTGGCGGCATGCATCACGCCGTAGGCACCGTACTGATCGCGCAGCATGGGGTAGAGCAGGTTATCGCTTACCAGTGCGGTTACGGCATCCATGGCGCCGCTGAAGCCCTCAATGCCCATGTCCTCAAAGGAGGCAAAGAGCATGTTGTACTGCACGGAGCCGCCCACAGCCAGCGCTTCGGCACGGCTGATTTCGGGGAACTGATAGTTCTGGACTTCGATATCCCTGTTATCCAGCGAAGCAAGGAATGCATTGGCGGCGGCGCGGTGATTCGCGGCGCTTTCATCGCTGCCGGCAAAGCCGACAATGGCATTGCGGCTGTTGTTCAGCGCAGCCTGCACAGCCTGCAGGTTGGCAAGCACGGTATCGGGATCCTCAGCCAGCTGCTTTTCCACATCGCACAGGAAGGTGTAGTAATCCAGATAGTTTACATAGTTAAAGTAGGCATAGGCGGGGTCGCAGGCGGCGAAGGCGCGATAAACCTGAATGGAGTAGCAATTGCTGGTAATGGTCTTCTTCAAAGCGGTCTTGAAAGCCGATACGTTGTCAGCCACTTTCTGCGCATCATCCAGCTTGGTATCGTAGAGGAGCTCATGCACCAGACCATAGGCCGCAGACATATCCTCATCCATGGCAATGAAGCTGACACGCAGGTAAGGCGTATAGCCGCGCTCCGTTTCGTCATCAATGATGGAAATGCGGATGTTGGCGCTGTAGAGGTAACGGGTGATCTGGGAGGACAACTGCGCGCGGGTGTGCGCGGAGGTATCCATCTCGCCCAGCAGGGCAGTGTAGAGCTTGAAGTAATGCAGCTGATCCTGCGTCAGGGCAGAAGCATCCAGCAGCATCAGGGTTTGGCCAACGCCGTTGACATCGGCCTGAGCCTCCACATAGCGGATGCCGTTTTCAACGGAATCATTCACCGTGTAGATGCGGGCTTCCTCGGGCAGGCTTTCCACCGTGACGGCCTGCAGCTGCTTTACCAGCCCCGCAGTCAGGGCGCTGTCAGCGCTGTCATCCTCGCTGTCGGAGGCGGCAGTCTTGGCAACCAGAGCGGCGATTTCCTCATCGCTCATCGCAGCCTTGACGGCAGCCAGCTTCTCGGCCAGCGCGGCATCTTCAATTTCCTTCAGGCCGGCAACCGGCTCGGTAACGGCCAAGGCGGTGCGCTGATTGCTTAGCAGGAACTTGGAAATGGCATTGGTGAAGGTGTTGTCGGCGGCATACTGGGCAAAGAGGTCCAGGGTATCGATGTAGTGCATGTACCCGAATTCATTGCCGGTAGCAGCCCAGTAATACATGATGTTGGGGATTGTATCGGTGCCTACACTGCTGCTTTCGCCGGAGAGCAGAATATCCAGACGCAGGGCGGCGATGATGGCATCCACGGCATCGGCGTCAAAGCCGTTCTGGGCGATCTCGGCCAAGGAGGCATCCACCGTATCCCGGAAGAGCTGCGCATCATCGGCATTTACGCCGGAAGCATAGAACACCACGGCCGTTTCGGGACCGGCAATGTTCACATAGCAGCTTGCGCTGGCGGCGGGCAGGGCTTCCTTCAGGTTCTGCATCAGCACGGAGCTGTCATCGGACAGCAGGGTGGTCAGCAGATCCAGCTGATCCATTTCTTCCTCGGAGGCATTGTCAATTACCATGCCGTAGTACACGGTGGCGCCGTTTTCTGTGCTGCTGCCTTCCTCAACGCCGTACTGATACACGGCGGCAACAGGCTCAGTCAGCGGGGTGTAAGCGGCATCCTCAATGACAATTTCCTTCTTGTCATACTGGCAGAAATAGCCGTCCAGGAGCTTCAGGAAGGCGGTGTAATCCTCAAAGCTGCCGTACAGGCAGGTCATGGAATTGGAGGGATGATAGTACTTTTGGTGGTAGGCAAGGATATCATCGTTGGTCATCTCGGAAATATGATCCGGATGGCCGCCGAACACGTTGCCGGCGTTGCTGCCCGGGTAGATGGTCTTCATGAAATTGAAGCTGGCAGCGCTGTCAATCGTATAGGAGCCGCGCATTTCGCTGTACACGGTGCCGGCAATGGTCAGATCGGCATCCGCGCTCTCCAGAGAGTAACGCCAGCATTCCTCATCAAAGATGGAGGAATCCTCATAAATCATGGGGTTAAAGCAGCTGTCGGTGTAGTAATCGGCATACTTGAGCAGCTGTTCCTCGGACAGGGAGGCCACGGGATAGGTGGTCATCACGCTGTAGGTGGCAGCGTTCATGTAGGTGTTGTAGGTCTGGTAGGACAGGTTGAAGAACAGCGCCTTGGAAGGATACTTCTTGGAGCCGTCCAGGGTGGAATGCTCAAACACGTGCGGCACGCCCGTTTCGTCCTCGGCGGTGGTGCGGAACGTGATTTCAAACACGCGGTTGGTATCTTCGTTGGCCAGGTACATGACCTGTGCACCGGTTTTGTCATGCTCAAAGAGCACAACATCGGCGCCGATCAGGTCAAAACGGGTTACGCTCTTGACGGTGAACCCATCAACGGTATCGCCCACGGCAGGCAGTGCGGATCCTTCCGCAAGGGCTGCGCCCGTCAGCGTCAGCAGGGCCAAAAGCAGCCCCACAAGCAGCGCAATGCGCTTTTTCATACGTTTCTCCCCCTCTTTCGTGAGATGTAAATTATCATACCACAAAGGAGGGTGGATTGCAAATAAACAGGTGCCCAAAATACGTATTTTGACGTATTTTGAACACCCGCTTTTCAGAATTTTGATCCGATTTTGCTAAATGCAATCACGATGCAGTCAATACCCAGCAGGATCAGATAAATCGCGGCCAGGATGCGCAGGGAAATCCAGGACAGTACGGGGTCAATCAGCATCATCGTGCCAAGCACCAGCCCCAGCAGGTTCATCACCAGGGTAAAACAATAGGTAAAACGGCCGGTCAGCATGCGCAGGGTATTCAGCCCGGCGATTCTGGACACGCAGTGCGCAATAAACCACAGCGGGAAAAGCAATTCAAGCACCCATTTGCCGGCATTGGGATTCACAAGCAGCGTAATGCCTACCATGACGTTCAGCGTGCCCGTGATCAGGGAAACAATGGGGCCAAAGTATGTGTAGCGCTCCATGCGCAAATACAGCAGGATGTCCGCTACGCCCATGATCAGCGCGATGATGCCGTACAGAATGATAAAGCCGGTAAGCACCTGTTCAGGCTGCGTCAGGGTGAAAACGCCAAGGCCGATCAGCAGCACGCCCTCGGCAAAATCGATCCATCCAAATCCGGAGCGTCTGTTCATTTTTCGCTGCCCCCTTTGTTCAAAATCGCCATAAACTCATCGCCCGTGATGGTCTCCTTCTCATACAGGAAGGTGGCCAATTCATCCAGCTTCTGACGATTGTCGGTCAGGATTTGAAGGGCTTTTTCGTGCTGCGTCCGCACGGTTTCCACCACTTTTTTGTCGATTTCCTTTTGCGTATCCGCAGAGCAGGCAAGGGAGGTATCTCCGCCCAGATACTGGTTGGAAACCGTCTCCATGGCAACCATGTCAAAGTCCTTGCTCATGCCGTAGCGGGTAATCATGGCGCGGGCAAGCTTTGTGGCCTGCTCAATATCATTGGAAGCGCCCGTGGTGATTTCGCCAAAGGCCAGCTCTTCGGCGGCGCGTCCGCCCGTCAGGGTGGCAATCTTGTTTTCGATTTCCTGCTTGGTCATCAGGTATTTGTCGCCCGTATCCACCTGCATGGTGTAGCCCAATGCGCCCGATGTGCGGGGAATGATGGTAATCTTCTGCACCGGTGCGGAATGGCTTTGCAGGGCCGCAACCAGCGCATGGCCGATTTCGTGATAGGCCACCACCCGCTTTTCGGAATCGGAAAGCACGGCGTTTTTCTTCTGATAGCCTGCGATAACCGTTTCAATGCTCTCTTCCAGGTCTGCCTGATTGACAACGGTACGCCCGCTGCGCACGGCACGCAGGGCCGCTTCATTTACGATGTTTGCCAGCTCAGCGCCCGAAGCACCGGCTGCCATGCGGGCAATCACGTGAAAGTCAACATCGGCATCCGTCTTGATTTTGCGGGCATGCACCTTCAAAATGGCTTCGCGGCCTGCAAGATCGGGCAGTTCCACGGGGATGCGGCGGTCAAAACGTCCGGGACGCGTCAGGGCGGGATCCAGCGATTCGGGGCGGTTGGTGGCTGCCAGGATGATCACGCCCGTGTTGCCCTCAAAGCCGTCCATCTCGGTAAGCAGCTGGTTCAGGGTCTGCTCACGCTCATCGTTTCCGCCCATCGTGCCGCCGCTGCGCTTTTGGCCGATGGCATCGATTTCATCGATAAAAACGATGCAGGGTGCCTTTTCCTTGGCCTGCCTGAACAGATCACGCACCTTGGATGCGCCCATGCCCACAAACATTTCAACGAATTCGGAGCCCGAAATGGAGAAGAAGGGCACATTCGCTTCGCCGGCAACCGCGCGCGCCAGCATGGTTTTGCCCGTGCCCGGAGGTCCTACAAGCAGAAGGCCTTTAGGCATGGAGGCACCGGCCTCGGTGTACTTTTGCGGGTTGTGCAGATAATCGACGATCTCGGCCAGGTTCTCCTTGGCCTCATCTTCGCCTGCCACATCGCTGAAGCGGATGCCCTGCGTGGACTGCACGTATACGCGGGCATTGCTCTTTCCCATGCCGAAGGACATGGCATTCTTGCCGCCCGCCTGTTCCATCAACCGTTTGGACATGAAGCGTCCCAGCGCAGCAAAGATCAGGATCGGCAGCAGGTAAGACAAAAGCGAACTCCAGATTGAGGTATCCGCCTGCTCGATTTCCTTGGTAAAGGCGGCGCCGCAGTCATAGAGCCGCTGCGTCAGGGTCGCATCCTCCATGGCACCGGTGGCATAGATATTCTGATTATCCTTGTCCGTAAAGAGAATCTGATCGCTGCCCACCTGTACCTTGCCGATCTGCTTTTCTTCAATCATGCGCATGAAGGTGCTGTAATCCACCTCCGTGACAACCTCCTCCTGCGACAGCAGGGGCATAACAATAAAATTGAACAGCAGAATCACCAGCAAAGTAATGCCATAATAAAACAGCAGCGGCTTCTTGGGTGATTTGACTTCTTTCATCCGTCTCTCTCCTTTTCCGTAAAATTACGCCTCTTCGGCGGGAAACGCGGATTTGCAGCCGGCAGGGAAAATCACATACGGCAGCATGTGCCTTTCGTCCCTGCCGGTGGGTAATTATAGCAGGGAAATATTTACTTTTTGTAAACAAACTGCGTATTTTAACGCGGCGGCGCAAAGGCGACAGTAATCTTGAGCAAGCAGGCTGTGTATCGCGCACCGAGCTATGCCGATTTCACATAGCATCATATCTATTGTGATATGTCTTCTGTGTTCAAATCGGTAGTATACTGAGCCCGCTGCACGGATTGCAGCAAAAGGAGGGCAGTACGCCGTGAACAAGGATTTAACCGTAGGAAAGCCCGAGCGGGTTCTGTGGAGCTTCTGCCTGCCGCTGTTCGGCAGCGTTATTTTTCAGCAGCTGTACAATATTGCCGACAGCTTTGTAGCCGGCAAATTCATCGGTGAAAACGCATTGGCGGCCGTGGGCAACAGCTATGAAATTACGCTGATTTTCATTGCCTTCGCCTTTGGCTGCAATATCGGCTGTTCGGTGGTGGTATCCCGATACTTCGGCGCAAAGCAGTATGCCGATATGAAAACCGCCGTGCATACCACCCTGCTGTTCAGCGGTGCGCTGTGCGCGTTTCTGATGCTGTTGGGGTTGATCCTTCAGCGTCCCCTGCTTCGGCTGATCAAAACGCCCGAAAACATTCTGGACGACTCCGCGCTCTATCTGGATATTTACATTTGCGGACTGCCTTTTGTGTTTTTCTACAACATATCGGAGGGCATTTTTTCGGCCATGGGAGATTCAAAGACTCCCTTCATCTTCCTGGCCTGCTCCTCCCTGTCCAACATCGGCATGGATATCCTGTTTGTTACCGCGTTTCGGATGGGCGTGGCGGGTGTTGCCTGGGCAACCTTTATCTGCCAGGGGGTCAGCTGCATGCTGGCACTGTTTTTCGTCATGCGCAGGCTGCGCAAAGTCCATACCGACGGCAAGCACGCGCGTGTATTTTCCCCGCGCATTCTCAAGGAGATTATCCGCATCGCCCTGCCCAGCACGCTGCAGCAAAGCTTCATTTCGGTTGGCAACATCATCATCCAAAGCGTTGTCAACGGATTCGGAGCAAGTGTTATGGCGGGATATTCAGCCTCGATTAAGCTGAACAACCTGGTAATTACCTCCTTTACGACACTGTGCAACGGCATATCCAACTATACAGGGCAAAATATCGGTGCGGGCAAGCTTGACCGCGTCCATGCGGGCTTTCGCGCCGGAATCAAGATGGTATGGATGCTGTGCGTACCGCTGGCGGGGCTTTATCTGCTGTTTGGCGAGGGATTAATCCGCTTCTTTATGGACGCCCCCTCCGCCCTGGCCGTGGAAAGCGGGCTGCAGCTGCTTCGCATTGTTTCGCCTTTTTACTTTATTGTTTCCGTTAAAATGGTTGCCGACGGCTTTCTGCGCGGAGCAGAGCGGATGGGCTCCTTTACAATCAGCACCCTGACAGACCTGACACTGCGCGTGGTGCTGGCGATTCTGCTGTCGAAAGAGCTGGGCGCACTTGGCATCTGGAGCGCATGGCCGATCGGCTGGTGCGCAGGAACGGTACTGTCCCTGATGTTTTATCGCCGCACCTTCAAAAAGCAAGCGGCGGAATAAGGCACTGCCGCATTCATCCTTCGAAAATTCCATATCGCCGTCTGCGCGGGTAGTCAGGCGGCGGTTTTTATTGTATAATAACAGAGTATGCATTTATTGGATGAAGCGAATGCAAAGGGGGAAACCGAATGAACATCCTGCATTTGAAATATGCCGTTGAGGTGGCAAAGGCCGGGTCGCTGAGCAAGGCGGCCGAGACCCTGTACATGAATCAGCCAAACCTCAGCCGCGCCATCAAGGATCTGGAAGGGTCGCTGGGCATTACCATTTTCGGGCGCAGCGCAAAGGGTGTTTATGTGACCCCGGAAGGGGAGGAGTTTTTAGGCTACGCGCGCAAAATCCTCCAGCAAATCGACGAGGTGGAGGCAATTTACAAGACCGGTGCGCCTGTACGCCAGCGTTTTTCCATCTCCGTGCCCCGTGCAGGCTATATTTCAGCCGCCTTTGCAAGTTTTTCCAGGCATCTCGGCCCCGAACGTGCCGAAATCTTCTACAAAGAAACCAACGCCATGCGTGTAATCCGCAATATTCTTACGGCTGACTACAAGCTGGGAATCCTGCGCTATGCCTCCAACTACGAGCGGTACTTTAAGGAAATGCTGGATGAGAAAGGGCTGACAGGCGAACTGGTGGGGGAATTCCATTATGTTTTGCTCATGAGCCGCGAGCACCGACTGGCCGAAAAGGAGACCATTGCCTTCCAAGATCTTCGCCCCTACATCGAAATTGCCCATGCCGATCCCTACGTCCCCTCCCTCCCGCTGTCCACCGTCAAAAAAGAGGAGCTGCCCGAGGATATGGATCGCCGCATCTTTGTGTTCGAGCGTGCCAGCCAGTATGACCTTTTGCAGCAGAACCCCGAAACATTTATGTGGGTATCTCCTGCGCCCGATGAGACGCTTGCGCGCTACAACCTGGTGCAGCGTGCCTGCTCGGAAAACCAAAGGCTGTATCGGGATATGCTGATTTACCGCAAGGATTACAAGCTGACCGAGCTGGATCGGGATTTTATCGCCGAGCTTTACAAGGCACGCAACCGGTATCTGGAGCAATAAATTTCGCAATGTTTGTCAATATCTGATATTATTTTACCAATCGATTATTGTATATCGATAATGACAATGCAGATATATCAATCTTGCAGTTCCGCTTTTGTCCGAATTCCCTTATAATTACGGCGGTTCTCATGAAGAGAGCCGTGTCTGCTTCCGGGAAGCGAAGGAACGAAGGAGTGAACGGTATGAAGAATTATGAAATTGTCGACAGCGTAGAAAAGCTGGAGGCAGCCATTGCCCGCGTACGCGCGGCGCAAAAACAGTTTGCGTCCTATACGCAGGAGCAGGTGGATCACATTTTTCTGGCAGCTGCCACCGCTGCCAATCAGCAGCGCATTCCGCTAGCCAAATTAGCTGTGGAAGAAACCGGCATGGGCGTGGTGGAGGATAAGGTGATCAAAAACCACTATGCCGCCGAATATATTTATAATGCCTACAAGGACACCAAAACCTGCGGCGTCATCGAGGAGGACAAGGCCTACGGCATCCGCAAAATCGCCGAGCCCATCGGCGTAATCGCCGCCGTAATCCCCACCACCAATCCCACCTCCACCGCCATTTTCAAAACCCTGATTTCCCTGAAAACCCGCAACGGCATCATTATCAGCCCCCATCCGCGCGCCAAGAAATCCACCATTGCCGCCGCCAAGGTGGTGCTGGAGGCAGCCGTGGCCGCGGGCGCTCCCGAGGATATCATCGCGTGGATTGATATTCCTTCACTGGAAATGACCAACCTGCTGATGAAGGAAGCCGATATCATTCTGGCTACCGGTGGCCCCGGCATGGTGCATGCCGCCTATTCCAGCGGAAAACCTGCTCTGGGCGTAGGCGCAGGCAACACCCCGGCCATTATCGACGATACCGCCGATCCGGTACTGGCCGTCAACTCCATCATTCATTCCAAAACCTTTGACAACGGCATGATCTGTGCTTCCGAGCAGTCGGTCATCGTGCTGGACAAAATATACGACACCGTAAAGGCGGAGTTTGCCGCCCGCGGCTGCTATTTTCTGAACCCCGAGGAAACCGAACGGGTGCGCAAAACCATCCTGATCAACGGCGCGCTTAACGCCAAGATCGTCGGTCAGCGTGCGGTCAAAATTGCCGAGCTGGCCGGGATTACCGTGCCCGAAACCACCAAGATTCTGATCGGCGAGGTTACCAGCGTGGATCTGAGCGAGGAATTCGCCCATGAAAAACTGTCCCCCGTGCTGGCCATGTACCGCGCATCGGATATCCGGGATGCCTTCGATAAGGCAGAGCGCCTGATCGCCGACGGCGGTTTCGGCCATACCTCCTCCATTTATCTAAATACTATCACCGAGCAGGCCAAGCTGGATGAGTTTGCCGCCCGCATGAAAACCTGCCGCATTCTGGTAAACACCCCGGCCTCCCAGGGCGGTATCGGCGATCTGTACAACTTTAAGCTTACGCCCTCCCTGACACTGGGCTGCGGCTCCTGGGGCGGCAACTCCGTATCCGAAAACGTGGGCGTCAAGCACCTGCTCAACATCAAAACCGTGGCCGAACGGAGGGAGAATATGCTGTGGTTCCGCGCACCGGAAAAGGTGTATCTGAAGAAGGGCTGCCTGCCGGTAGCGCTCAGTGAGCTCAAAAATGTCATGGGCAAGAAGAAGGCCTTTATCGTAACCGACTCCTTCCTGTATCACAACGGCTATACCAAGCCGATTACCGATAAGCTGGACGAAATGGGCATTCAGCACACCACGTTCTTCGATGTCGCGCCCGATCCCACCCTGGCCTGCGCCAAGGCCGGTGCCAAGCAGATGACCGATTTTGCCCCCGACTGCATCATCGCCCTGGGCGGCGGCAGCGCCATGGATGCCGGCAAAATCATGTGGGTGATGTATGAGCA
>CAVFPH010000055.1:0-12899 GCA_963624325.1 bacterium | reverse complement strand
GGCAAACACGCTGGTACCCGCGCTGACATTGCCTGTACCGGGCGCCACGCTGTCGGTAGCAGCCATGCCCGTGCCGGCATCTCCCTCCGGTGGACAGCAATGCGTACCTGCCTGCAGTTTGCCGCTCGGATCCAGCAGATGCGCTCCCGATTCCGTCAATATGCCTGCATCCTCGCCTGCGCAAAGCACCTTGGGCAGGATATCCCGCAGCTTCCAGGGCATATCGGCAGTGCGCTGTTCAAATGCGGCAAGCATTGCCTCATCATAGTCATTTGTTTTGCTGTCAATCGGGAACATGCCCGATGCGTCGCCCACGCCCAGCACCTTCTGCCCCGTCAGCTGCCAATGCACGTAGCCTGCAAGGGTGGTTAAAAAAGCAATATTCCGCACATGCTCTTCGCCGTTTTGAATCGCCTGGTCCAGGTGCGCAATGCTCCAGCGCTGCGGAATGTTGAAGCGGAACAGCTCGGTCAAAGCCTTGGCCGAATCCGCCGTAATGGTGTTTCGCCACGTGCGGAAGGGAACAAGCAGGCGATCCTGCGCATCAAAGGCCAGATAGCCGTGCATCATGGCCGAAATGCCGATGCCGGCCAAGTGTGTCAGCGCGGCGCCGTATTTTTCCGAAACGTCCCGGCAAAGCGCGGCATATGCACCCTGAATGCCCGTCCATACTTCGGAAAGCGCATATGTCCAAATGCCGTTTTCCAAGTGATTTTCCCAATCGTACGCGCCCATGGCGACGGGAGCATGGTCTTCCCCGATCAGCACGGCTTTGATGCGCGTTGAGCCCAGTTCAATGCCCAGCACACATTCTCCGGCCGTCACTTGGGCGGCAATGGATTTTTGATTGTCCATATTGTATCAGCCTTTCTTTCAAAACAGCGGCGGAACACCCTGTTTATAGCTTTTCTGTGCCATGTCATGCCGAAACAAGCATGACGAACGTCCTGATTTCGCCAGGGGAACTGATTTTCTCGCTTGCGGAGGCTCTTCCTCATAAAGCGCTCCGCTTCATGCTCATTATAATCGAGATTGTAAAAATTATCAACGAATAAATTTTCAATGCCGGGTTTGGGAATTTGTCATTCCCGCATCCGGATTTTTGCGATGTTTCCGTTGCAATTTCATTTCATTCCGTGCTATAATGAAACAGGGGAAAGTGTTTTGAGTAATGCCATGCTTTTTCTGCGAAACTTCCGTCATATGCATGATGTTTTCCGATGAGTCTGTGCCGCAGGAAAATTTTTCGATTTCGTGCATTTTAAGCAGGAGAATTGCCCCTGCGTGGATAATATATAAGATTGATACATTCTGTGCTGCTGGCAATGGAGGGACGAACCCATGAGGAAGGCGCTGTCAATGCTCCTCGCGCTGATTCTGCTCATGCTCCCGCTGGGGGGCTTGGCAGAGTGCGCGCACAAATGGGTAGATAGTGAAATTATCGTAGACGGCACCTGCTATGTTCAGGGCATCATGGGCACCGTCTGCAAGAAGTGCGGAAAAACCGGCACACGTCCCTACCTTGGCACCCATTGCTATACCATATGGTGGGATATCACCCCCGCCACCTGCACCTCCCAGGGTTTGCGCCATTATGTATGCCGCAACTGCGGCTATGAAAAAGAGCAGGCTACCAGCATTCTTCCGCACAACTACGGCAGCTGGACAACCATTGTTCCCGCATCCATTTATTCATTGGGTCTCCGCGGACACACCTGTCAGGACTGCGGATTTTATGAAGAAGTTACCTATTGTGCCGATGGCTGTCTTTACGAAGGCATTGACAACCGCACA
Source organism: bacterium (assembly GCA_963624325.1). Classification (GTDB taxonomy): domain Bacteria; phylum Bacillota; class Clostridia; order Christensenellales; family Aristaeellaceae; genus SFMI01. The sequence continues at coordinate 11,105 of CAVFPH010000055.1, read as the reverse complement.
GCGGTACGCGATATGCAGCAAAAGCTTAAGCGTTTGGGCTTCTACCGCGGCAGCGCAAACGGCGGATTCGGCCCTTTGACCGAGCGGGCTGTGCGTGATTTCCAGATAAAGTATGGTCTCCCCGATACGGGCATTGCCGATCCCGAAATGCTGGATGTACTGGAAGCTGCCTGGAGCCGCGCAGAACAGCTTAAAACCCCCGAACCCAAAGCAGTGTACCCCGATCACTGCACGCTGGAAACGCAGGAAGACGGCACGCAGCAATTACACCTTTGCCGTACACATGCGCAGCTGACGGCCAAGGCTTGGGGCATGAGCGATGAGGAAACCTACGCTCTGTGGCTGGAAGAGTGGAATCGTCTCTATGGCGAGTGCGTGGAAGATGCACCCGAAGATCAGCGTGAGGCCATGACCGAGGCATGGGATTGGGCCTTGCTGCTGATCAAGAGTCAGCGCGTTGTCTGGAAAGTCAAGTATGAACGTAATACCGACGAGGTGGAATTCCGCATGGCGCGGATGATTGTGGATAAGTGCGTGGAGCTGTGCCGTCAAATGGGCGGTCAGCAGGATTAACCCTTTTTGAAGATCTTTCCCCCTGCGGAAAATGCCGCAGGGGAATTTTTATGGGGTTGTTTCTGCCGAATTTGGTCAATTTGCAGCAGTTTCATTTCTTGATTGAATCCTGCACGGAAATAAAGTATAATATAATGGTATTTGTATGAAGGAGGCAGCGGCATGTTAAAGCGTATCGGCACAGTGCTTGCAGTGCTTTTGGGCTGTCTGCTTTGTCTTGGTGCGCAGGCGGAGGATGCCGAAAACCCTGCCGTCCGCCGTGCCCTGCTGATCGGCTGCGATCAGTTTGTCTCCCATGAAAGTTTATCGCCCTCCGCCTCTCTGAATGTGCAGCGCATGGAGGATCTGCTGCTTTCCGACATTCGTGATTATGAATTGATTGTGTCGGTTGAGCACGGTATCGGCAGCGTCCAGAATCTGCGTGATATCATGCAGACGGTTTTCTCGGATGCCGATGAAAATGATATCTCTCTGGTCTATTTCTGCACCCACGGTCTCTATGATCGCGTCTCCTATCAGGCACTTTTGGTGCTTTCGGACGGCATTACGGAGGAAAACCTGACAGCCGCCTCCCTTCGTGACGCGCTGGATACAATCGCCGGGCAGAAAGTGCTGCTGCTGGATGCCTGCAGCAGCGGCGCATTTATCGGCAAGGGTGCCTGGGACGAAGCGCTGAGCAACAGTTTTCAGAGTCCCGATTATCAGGTGCTCACCAGTGCCGGTGCAGATGAAAACAGCTTTCTTTGGCACGATCAGGACGGCAGCAGCGGCGGCAGTTATTTTGCCCAGTTTCTTTGTGAGGGGTTAAGCTCCCGTGAGTTCGATTATAACGCCGATGGTGCGGTAACACTGTGTGAAGCGCATCAGGGACTGCTGGAATGCCATGGTGCATCCACAGCGCAGTGCTACCCGCAGGAGTCGGATTTTATCCTCTATGCCTATGATCCGGATACCGAAAAGATGGATGATTCCCCGATCGATGCCATCACGCTGGAAAACAGTGTGCTGACCGATGAAGCGGATACGCTGTATTTCAGCTTTACCGCGCGCCGTTCCGTGCGCGTGCAATATCTGCTGATCTATTACAAAAACGGGCATTGGCGTTTTGATGCACCGCAGATGGTTGAGGACCCCGAAAACGCCTCCGGCGCGCTGAAACCCGGACGCAAGGAGCGTTCCATTACCTTGGCAACCGATGATGATGATCCGTACGGCTATGCCCTGCTGCTGATGGTATCCCAGGAAGGCCGCCGCAGCATGTTGGTCGGAAGCCGACTGATTTCCGTTCAGCGTGATACGGGAAACCCCAAGCTGAGCATCTCCTGTGCAGGCACTTTTTCTCCGTCCGTCGGAGAAGAGCTGGGCATTTTGGTCTCTCACCTGTTTCCCTGCAGCCTGACGGTAACGGTCCGCAATGCGCAGGGGGAAACCGTGCGCCGCCTTGCATATAGGGCCTCCTCCCGTCCGCTGAATTTGGAGGACGAAGCCAGCCTTTTCTACTGGAACGGAAAAAACGCCGCAGGGGAAACTGTCCCCGACGGCGTATACACCCTGGAAGCATTCTGCACAATCGGCAGTGAGAAATATACGGTTACAAGCGAAAAGGTATACGTAAAAGGGGCATAGCGTTCAGCCTATTCCCGCACGGTTTCGGGCTCCTCAAAGTCCTCCTCGGCCGGAGGCATATGGTCACACACCATAAACAGCGCGTCCTCCCCGTTGTCCTCGTAGTATTTTTTGCGCACTCCAACCTGAATAAAGCCCAGGGAACGGTACAGATTCTGTGCCGTTTCGTTGCTCTTGCGCACTTCTAACGTCATATAAACAACGCCCAGATTGGCGGCATACTGTATCAGCCCTGCTGTCAGCATACGGCCGATGCCCTGTCCGCGCCATTCCTTGCGCACGGCAATGTTGGTAATGTGCCCTTCGTCAATTACAACCCACACACCGGCAAAGCCGATAATCTCCCCTTCGGGCGTCTGCGCCACCAGATAGCGTGCGCAGGCGTTGCGGGTCATCTCCTCCTCAAAGGATTTCAGGCTCCACGGAATGGCAAAGGTATCCGCCTCAATGGCATGCACGGCAGGCGCATCAGGCAGCGTCATACGGCGCAGGGTGATATCAGCCATGCTGCTTTGCCTCCCGCGCGGCACGCTCGCGTTCCGCCTGCGGTGCACGCAGGTACAGTGGCTGCAGCGTCAGATAATCCACGGCATGATCTGCGTCACGCGCACCCAGCGCAGCCACGGCAGCGGGGCGCAAATAGGCACATTGTGCAGCGGCAAAGCGGGCACGCTCACCCATATATGCCGCAATCTGCTCTCGATATACGCCCACGCCGTCCCCGGTGAACAGAAAGTGCTCACCCAGCGGAGAAATCTGCTCCAAATACTCGGAAAGTTTCAGCACGCAGTCCGCCATCAGCCGCTCGCCGTTTCTGAAGGCCGCACCGTACACCTGCTGCACGCGCGCATCCTGGATGGGGCAAATCACCTCATCCCGTGCCTCCAGCCCGGCTGCAGTAGCCTCCAGCGCGTCCACGGCCACGCAGGGAATACCCAGCGCATGGGACAGTGCCTTGACGGCAGTTACGCCGATGCGCACGCCCGTAAAAGAGCCGGGGCCTACGGTAACGGCCAGCAAATTCAGCTGCTCCTTGGCAATGCCCGCGCGCAGCAGGGCTTCCTCCGCCATGGGCATGATGTTTTCGGAGTGTGTCATCTTGTTGACGGCTGCGGCCTCATAGCGGATGGTGCCGTCGCACCAAACGCTTACGCCCGCAACGGGACCTGATGTATCAAATGCCAATAGGTTCATGCGTGCTCTCCCATTCTCCGCGCGGGATCATGGCAATCTCGCGCGCACCGTTTTCAAGAGGGGTCAGCCGCACATCCAGTGCGGTTTCGGGCAGCAGATCGCTGGCGCGCTCATGCCACTCAATCAGGGTTACGCCGTTTCCGCCAATATACTCGTCCAGCCCCATATCGGTCAGTTCGCTTTCATCGCCGATACGGTACCAGTCAAAGTGGTACAGCGGTACACGGCCATCCTCGTATACATTCAGGATGGTAAAGGACGGGCTGGGAACGGCGCATTCAATGCCGAGTCCCCGCGCCACGCCACGGGCAAATTCACTTTTGCCTGCGCCCATATCACCGGAAAGCAAAACCACATCCCCCGCGCGCAGGCTTGGGGCCAGCCGTGCGCCGAGGGACTGGGTAGCTTCGCGATCCGGGCAAAGCGTAATGGTCACTTTTTGTTTCCTTCCTTTTTTTCAGCACGGCGCAGCAGACGTGACAAGCGCTTATACAGTACAAACGTAACGCCGCTGACAACCACGCCTTTGATCAGGTTGAAGGGGATAACGGCAGCTATCACGCAGTTGGTAACGGAGCTGAAGCCCACGCTTGTCAGTTTATCCGCATAGTCGCCGCCAAAGTAGAGGGGAAATAGAATGTTCAGGTTAATCAGGATTGCGCCCACAATCAAAAGCACCGTACCGACCGCCATGCCGATGAGCGCGCCGCGGCGGGTATGGCAGTGATGATAAATGATGGTTGCGGGCAGCAGGAAGCAAAGCCCCGCAAGGAAGTCCGCCAGCTGTCCGACCATGCCGGAATCACTGGCAAAAAGCTGAATCACATTGGTAAGCGTAAGCACAAACAGCCCAGGAATGGGGCCCAGCGCAAAGCCTGTCAGGAGCATGGGCACGTAGCTTAGATCCAGTTTCAGCCACGGGGCCAGAAATACCATGGGAATTTCCAGCAGCATGCGCAGAACCACGGAGATAGCACACATTGCGCCGATGTAGCACACATCGGCAGTGGAGAAACGGCGTTTTTTCATTGTAGTAATCCTCCCAATAAAAATTGCCCCCGACGCGCAATCGGGGGCAATACAAAGAAGCCTCTTACGGTTTCTTCTCTCATCCAGACTGTACTGTCGGCCATGGAATTGCACCATGTCAGCCTTGCGGCTCGCGGGCTTTACCGCCGGTCGGGAATTGCCGCTGCGCGTGCGGCTCACCCTGCCCCGAAGAAATTGCCTGATTTCCGGCTTATCCGAAAACCGATTGCATTGTAGCACGGGTATAGGAGGATGTCAACAGTTATCCGTCAAAATACGATGGCCGCGCCTTCTGGACGGACAGAGAGCACATAGCAGCTCTTATCGCCGAACATCTGGCGCATATGGCGAAGGAAGCGTTCCTCCTGCGCCTGGGGCACCAGGTTCAGCGTGGTGCCGGCAAATCCGCCGCCGTGTACGCGGTAGGCACCGCAGTCATGCAGCATATACTCAGCCATGGAAAGTGCCACGCACAGGGGCTGTTCGAAGCTGTTTTTTGCGTACACGTTTTGCAGATACATCCAGCTGCTACGGCCCGATTCGATCAGGATGCGTTTGATTTCTTCAATCTGATCTGCCTTGACGGCGTGAACCAGTGCATGCACCCGATCATTTTCATTGTAGTAGTGCATGGCGCGCAGCAAGGCACGATCTCCCGCCTCCCGACGCACACGGGGCATTTCCTGCCACAGCTGCTCGGGACGTACGCGCCGCAGGGTTTCCTCACCAAAGCAGTGGGCAACCTTGTTCATCTCGCTGCGGATGGCACCGTACTCATCCGTCAAATCATCGTGGCTGCTGCCCGTATTGACCACAATCAGGGAATATCCGCGGGCGGCAAAATCATACTGGAGGGGCGTTACCTTGGGTTCATCCTTAAAATCGATGGATACAAGGCCGCCCACGGAGGACGCCATCTGATCCATCAATCCGCAAGGCTTTCCGAAGTAGACGTTTTCAGCATATTGGGCGATTTTCGCGCGCTCAACGGGGTCTACCTTCATGCCGTTGTAAAGGGCATCGAAGACGGCGCAGATCAGCACTTCAAAAGCGGCGGAAGAGGAAAGCCCGCTGCCCGAAAGCACGTTGGAGGTTGCCGTGCCTTCAAAGCCGTGCACCGTAAAGCCCATCTCCTGCATGCGGGCAGCCGTGCCGCGGATGATGGAAGCCGGCGTGCCTTGCTCTTCCTGCACGGGCGCAAGGCTGCTCAGATCCACATGGATGGGCGCAAAGCCCTCACTGTGCAGATGCACTTGCATATCCTCCCGCGGAGACACGGCGGCTACGGTATCCAGGTTAATCGCCGCAGCCAGCACGCCGCCGTTGTTGTGGTCGGTATGATTGCCGCACACTTCGGTACGTCCGGGAGCACTGACCAGCACGGGCATTTTTTCAGTGCCGAAAAGATCCTCATAGCGCTTCAAAAGCAGCATATAGCGTTCCATTTGGCGCATGGCCTCGCCGTCACGGCAGCCGTAGAGCTGCGCCATGCGGGCCATGCCATCGGCAGATTTGATCATGCGCATCAGGTCACTGCAGGATTTCATCATCAGTTGTTTCCCCCATCCAGAATCTTTTGCCAGAATTCCATAAATGCAGGCAGGCCGGCGTCGTTCAGCTGCTGCTCAAACTGCGCAAAGGTTTCATCGCTGATTTCGGTTTCGCCCAGCACCCAGCGGGCAATGGATTCATCCACCAGACGGCCGATTGCCGCCTGCAGCGGGGCAATTTCCGCTTCTTGTGCCTTGGTGAGAGAATAATACGGGAAGGGGCGCTCGGCAACGGCGTTTACCTTATCCATCTCCTCCGAGATATAGCGCACGGTGGAATCGCTGTAGCGGCGCTGGAAAGCATCAGTGGAAAGGCCGGGGAAGGATGTGCCGGTGGTAATCAGCACTTCACTGCTGAAATAGCTGTTGTTCTGTGCGGAAGTCGTAATGCGCCAAGAGCCGTCCGGATCCACGATATAATCCGTATTCTCCTCACCCGCGCTGGCCAGGATATACACTTCCTCGGTGTAGAACCGATCCACCCACTGCAAAACGGCATGCACATCCTCGCAGTGCGTGGTGACGGCAAATGTGCCTGCGGTAACCGCACCCGCAAAATCGCGGTACACCGTTTCACCGTTGTAGGAAAGGGGCGTCATGGCGGCATATTGGGAGGCCCAAGCTGAGGGCAGGAAATTGGTAACGATGGTGGTGATCGCACCGCCGTATATGTTGGTATCGCTGCTGTCGCTTATCTGGCGCAGGGTATCGGAGGTGGAGAATCCGTCCTTGTCAATCAGCCCCTCGCTGTAGAGCTGACGAAGCCATTCGATGAACGGGCGGAAATTCTCGTTCAGCGGAACAAACTCAACCTTTCCGTCCACCGCGCGGATGTTGTAATCGTTGGCGATCAGGCCGAAAGCATGCCCCAGGAATTTCAGATCGAAGGAGCCGAGGAAGGCCAGCGGGATTTCATCCTTTTTGCCGTTTCCGTTGGGATCCTGATCCCGGAATGCACGCAGAACCTCGGTCAATTCTTCTGCCGTGGTGGGCATGGAAAGACCCAGCGCATCCAGCCAGCTTTGGTTCAGCCACACGCAGTTCTGCATGGGCTGCTCGGTAATGGCAGGCAGGGCGGCAATGCGTCCGTCCGGCAGGGTAATGGCATCCAAATATTCGGGATTTTCCTGCAGGATGGCATACAGGTTGGGGCAGTCCTGCTCCAAATAGGGTTTCAGATCCACCAATACGCCGCGATCCAGCAGGTCCATGCACTCGTCATCCTGCAATTTTGCCTTGAACAGCACATCGGGCAGATTCTCGTCCCCCGCAGTCATAGCCGCCTTGGCAGCTGTCCATTCTGATTCCTTTTCATATTGATGATAGGTAAATTTTACGCCGGTCTTTTCTTCTATACGCTGGAAGAAAAGGTTGGTTTCCCAATTGCGGTAAATATTTTCCGGATCATATCCGGCCATGGAATATTCCGCCAGTGCCGTGCAGGGCAGCAGCAGCGCAAGCAGCAAACAGACCAAACGCTTTTTCAAGGGGGATACCTCCTTCTTGATGGTTCTATTATTATACATCATCGGCAATGGCACGCGCAACAAATTTCTTGCATGCAGCGCGCACAAAAAAGTCTCTTGTATCGGCTGAGAAAGTATGCTACAATGCAAATGGAGATCACATCTTTGCAGCAAATGCCGCTTTCAGTCAATTAATTCTCATTTTGTGAACATAGGAGAAGTTCATGAAGCTGCTGTCCCATTATCGCTCCGCCCGCAATCTGCACTTTTCCAACTGGCGGGAGTTTGATATCAATGAGAACATGATCTACTCCCACCGCAGCACACAGTATACCCGTGAAAGCTATCCTGTCGGGCTGCACTTTCACGATTATTACGAATTGCTGATTATGGAAGGCGGCGAGGTGCGCTATATCTGTGAAAACACATCCTGTCTGCCCCGTTACGGCGATGTCATCCTGATTCCGCCCGGCAAACTTCACATGTCCATGATCAACGCCGAAAGCACCACCTATTCCCGCGCCGTGTTCTACCTGTATGGGAATGCCTTTGACGACATCGGCTGTTCGGCACTTCTGCGCTTTTTGCACGAAAGCGAAAATGGCTCGCAGTTTTTCACATCGCTCGAGCCCCGCCGAATGGAGGAATTGAGTGCTCTGCTGGTCCGACTGGATGCAGCGCTGGAGAAAGATCTGCCCGAGGATCGTGCCTTTGCTCTGGGGCTTGTATTGCAGATTTTCTATCTGCTTGGCAAACCCGCAGACGAAAGCACCCATCATGAGGAGTATTTCCCGCAAAGCATATTGGATATTCAGCATTATCTGGACACGCACTTTACCGAGGTATCCTCCGTGGCGGAGGTGGCAGAGCATTTTTTCTACAGTCGGGAGTATGTATCGCGCCTGTTCAAAAAATACCTCAACACCACCATTTCCAACTATGTGCTCCAGCGACGCATCGTTTACAGTCAGCAGCTGCTTGAAGCCGACACACCGCTTTCGGATGTATGTTATCAGGCGGGATTTGGCAGCATGTCATCCTTTATCCGTTCTTTCCAAGTCATTGTCGGCATGACCCCTACCCAGTACCGTCACGCGCGGCATGCACTGCTGAAAGTTCCGGAAAAATAAAGTTTCAGAATTCATTCATAACGGAGGCGTCTATGAACACATTCGAACCATTCACCCTGTTTGGCAAAAGCAGCCTGCGTTCCGGCTGCATTGAAACTGCCGCGCATGACGGCGGCACCGCACTGTATTTTGACAATGCAGTCGGTCAAAATGCCGCAGATAAGGTTGTCTTGGCAGGCAGCACATTGGGAAATGCCGATTTCACCCTGCGCCTGTGGATCAAGACCGACCGCGGCGGCTTCAACGTTTGGTGCAAAGATGCTGAATCGTACCTGGGATACCGTGAATTTGCGGATCGTGCAGCTCAAACTCCCGCTCAGCTTGCCCATGGCGGAGTGCTGTGCGCCAATTGTGTCTTTGACGGCGCGTACCGCACCGGGCTGAGCATCTCCATCCTGCAGCCCCGTGCCTACCTGACCGTCAACTTTATGCCCGAAGGTGCGGATGCCCCTGTTCAATTTACCACTGTGCGGGAGGTATGCGATGACCGCTGGCACATGCTGGTACTGATCTGCGAGCGCACGGGGCTTTTGCGCCTGTATGTGGACGGCCGTATTTGCCGCGAAGCTGTCATCAGCCATTGGCAGGGGCTTTCCCTGGGCGACGCGCCCCTGACAATCGGCGCGGATGCGAACGGCTGTTTCGGCCTTGGGGCAGCCTCGCTGGCGGATTTTGCCCTTGAGTATGGGGTGATGGATGAGGCCGAAATCTCCCGCCGCTACTATGCCGGGGCCGTCAGCTGCCTGTCGCGTGAAATTTCCGGCCGCGGGCTGGATCAAGGGCCGATCTACGATCCCGCCGCAGCGCAGAAGCTGATCGCTCATGCGCAGCATTTGGCCGATCTGGCGCAAGGCAGCGACAATCCCATGGCGCTCTATCGTCTGCTGCGGGAAGAGTACGAAAGCTTCCTGCTGAAAACCGACAAGCCCGATTTAAAGCTCTTTTTGATCTCGGATGAGCACTGTGATGGGGATGACGGTCTGCGTACGCTTACCCTCCGCCGCGCCTATCGCTGGGCGCAGGAGCTGGGCATGGACGCAGTGATTGACGGCGGGGATTATTCCTTCTTCGGCAAGGATTTCGAGCTGGACAGCTACTGGCATCTGATCGAGGACGAATGGGCGGATAAGCCGCTGTTTGTCACCGTAGGCAATCATGAAACGCTGCACACCCAAAGCGCCGATCTTGTGCGTTATCATTGTGATCGGCTGCATCGTCACGGCATGGTGCCCGCAGATTACAATAAGCTTTTCTATGAGGGTGAGGTCAACGGCTGCCATATCATCGTGCTGGCGCAGTACAGCGATACCTATACGGTAACAGGCTATAAAGGGCTGTGGATGCAGGCCGCTGAAATCAAGGATGAGCAAATCAATTATCTGCGGGAACGGCTGGACCGCTACTGCGGACAGGGCAAGCCTGTTTTCCTTGTAATCCACAACAGCGTCAAAAAGCTGCTGGATCGTCAGACGCGGGGCAATTTTCTGGAGCATAGCGTCATGATAAAGGAAAACGGCCTCTATGATGTGCTTCGCAATCATCCGGATGTGGTGCTGTGCACGGGACACATTCACCACGGCTTCGGAGGCGGTGCCGGCATCAACTATCTGGAGGACGATCGCTATACCGTCATCGATATGACGGGTGTGCGCGGCACCGCCTACGGCTATGGTCCCAATGATAAGGACGCCCCGGGCATCAGTCACTGCGGCTGCTTTGTGTATGTGTTCGGCCGCACACTGCTGCTGCGCGCCTTCGATTTTGCCAAGCATGAATGGCTCACCGCCTACGACCAGGTATTTACCCTGCCGGTTTAACCGCATCATTCATCCGAAAAGGAAGGTATGGCGTCCCGCAGCGTGCGGGGCAATTATCAGCGTCTGAATATGCTGAACTTTGAAGCCTGCGAATGTGATGAAATTCGGGTACGGGTACTGGCCACCAACGGCATTGCCGATGCGCGCATTTATGAAGTGCGTGCCTATGAACAGGCAGATTGCTGATCGCAGCTTTTCCCCTTTGCCCATGCAAAACAATCAGCGTGCATCACCGCACAATTCGCCTTTAATGCCGATTTATGCGGTGATGTTTTAATTTGTGACATGCGTCCGTCACAATATGGGAAGACAAATCAAGCAAAAAGCGCTATAATAGGATATGGATCAAAATGCTGCGTATCGGAGGCGCAAGAGTGAAGTTTACAACCGTATTTTTCGATATCGACTATTGCCTGCTGGATACGCCCACATCCGAGCGGCGCATCATCCGCGAGCTGTATGCCCGTCAAGGACAGATTGTAGGCGACGAAGTAGGCGATGCCTACCGTGAAATCAACCGCGGCCTTTGGGTATATTTGGATGCAGGGCAAATTACCCGCGAGCGCCTTTACGTAATGCGTTTTGAGCGTCTGTTTGAGCGCTACCCCTTCTTTGAGCCTGCCGAAAAGGTGGCCCCCTGGTTCTTGGATCAGCTGGCGCACGCATATGACCCGCAAGAAGGTGCGGCACATTTGCTGGAGCGGCTGCACAACGCAGGTG
>CAVFPH010000054.1:0-13148 GCA_963624325.1 bacterium | reverse complement strand
CGGCCAGCCTGAAAAGCAGCTTTCCCGTGAAATAAACATTGAAAGGTCTGAATACAAGCAATGAAGGAAGTCCGCACGCGCTTTGCGCCCTCCCCCACCGGCTTTATGCATCTGGGCGGTTTGCGCACCGCGCTGTATAATTATCTTTACGCACGGAAAAACGGCGGCAAGTTTATCCTGCGCATTGAGGATACTGACCAGGAGCGCTATGTGGAAGGCGCAACGGAGGTCATTTACGATACCCTGCGCGGCTGCGGCATCACTTGGGACGAAGGTCCTGATGTCGGCGGTCCCGTCGGCCCGTACGTGCAGTCCGAGCGCAAGGCACTTTACCTGCCCTACGCGCAGCAATTGGTGGAAAAAGGCGCCGCTTATTACTGCTTCTGCACCAAGGAAGAATTGGAAGAGCGCCGTGCCGCCTGCGAAGCCAAGGGTGAAATTTTCAAATATGACAAGCACTGCCTGCATCTGAGCAAGGAAGAGGTTCAGGAAAAGCTGGATGCCGGCGTTCCCTATGTCATCCGCCTGAATGCCCCCACAACGGGCGAATCCACCTATGATGACGTGGTATTCGGCCATCTGACCTTCCCCAACGATACGCTGGATGACATGGTGCTCATCAAGCAGGACGGCATGCCCACCTACAATTTCGCCAATGTAATCGACGATCACCTGATGGGCATCACGCACGTAATGCGCGGCATGGAGTATCTTTCCTCCACGCCCAAGTACAACCTTTTGTACAATGCCTTCGGCTGGGAAATTCCCCAGTATGTGCATTTGACCACTGTCATGCGCGATGCGCAGCATAAGCTCAGCAAGCGTCACGGGGATGCCTACTACAGCGATTTCATCGAAAAGGGCTACCTGAAGGAGGCGCTGATCAACTATCTGGCGCTGGTCGGCTGGAATCCCGGCGATGAGCGGGAATTTTTCACCATGGACGAGCTGATTGACGCATTTGATATTCATCGGCTGAACAATGCCCCCGGCATTTTCGACATGGACAAATTGACCTGGTTCAACAGCGAATACATCCGCAAAATGCCCTTTGATGAATATCTCAAAATGGTCACGCCGTGGTTTGATAAAGCGCTGGGCGGCAAGAAATTTGATTACAAGCGCCTTGCCGAGCTGATGCAGGGCCGCACGGAAGTTTTCAACCGCGTGCCGGATATGGTTCGTTTCCTGGCCGAAATGCCCGAATACGATCCGGACCTTTACAACAACAAAAAGATGAAAACCAATCCGCAGGTCGCTCTGGAAGCCCTTGAAATGGTTCAGCCCGTTCTCGGCGGCATTACGGATTGGCAGGAAAGCACCATCCATGATACCGTAATGGCGGCCATCGCGCAGTCCGGCAAAAAGAACGGTGCGGTGCTCTGGCCGCTGCGCATCGCCCTGAGCGGCCTTGCCTCCACCCCCGGCGGCGCATTTGAAATTGCCTATCTGCTCGGGCGGGATGAAACGCTTGCGCGTGTGGAAAAAGCCATTGAAAAACTGCGCGCCAATGCTTGATTTTGGTTTGCGGTACGCATATAATATTAGGTGAAGTACCGCATCGTCCCTTGCTAATTCTATTCATCGTCAAAGGAGGATTCCCATGAAATCGATTCCCATCAAGCTCAGCTTTGCTGAGGAAGTCAAGAACTTCGTTAACATCGTCAATCGCTATCCCTTCGATATGGACCTGCGCGCCGGCCGCCACGTGGTTGATGCAAAGTCCATTCTGGGTATCTTCTCTCTGGATCTCAGCCGTCCCATCTCCCTGGAGGTTTACACGGACGAGTGCGAGAACCTGGAAAAGGACATCGCCCAGTTCAAGATCTGATTGGTTCAGTTTCTTCTCCCCTGTGCATTGCGCGCAGGGGTTTTGCTTTTGGGGATTTTTTCCCCATTTCAGCCCGGCGGCAACGAAAACATTGACAAAACGCCGAATTATAGTATGATATGTATGGGGAGATGTAATCAGAGCAGGAATGCCGCCGTCTCCCGAATCATCCGAACAGGAGATCGTTATACATTGCTGCTTTCTTTGGAAAACATTGATTTTTATCAGAAACTATTTGGTTTAAATGATCGGAACCTGGCCGTTCTGGAGCAGGAGCTTTCCGTCACCGGCACTTTGCGCGGACAGGAGCTTCAGTTCCGCGGAGATCCCGAAAATGTGGCGTTTGCGGAAAACTCAACCGAGCGTCTGATTTCCCTTTTGCAGCACGGCGAAACGGTAGACCCCATGCGCATCCGCTACGTTATCTCCCTGGTTCAGGAAGGCAAAGGCGATCTGCTTGATCAGCTTGCCGGCAGCGATGTCATTGCGATCACCCATCGCGGGCGCCCCATCCGCAGCAAAACCCTCGGTCAGCGCGCCTATGTGGATGCGGTGCGCAAGCATGAGCTCACTTTGGCCGTCGGCCCGGCAGGCACGGGCAAAACCTATCTGGCCATGGCCATGGCCGTCGTCGCATTGAAGGCAAAGGAAGTTGAGCGCATTGTCCTCACGCGCCCTGCGGTGGAGGCAGGCGAAAAGCTCGGCTTTCTCCCCGGCGATATGACGCAGAAGGTTGATCCCTATCTTCGGCCGCTCTATGATGCCCTGCATGAGCTGATGGGCGTGGATGCCTATCAGCGCCTGGCCGAGCGCGGCACGGTGGAGGTTGCTCCCCTGGCTTTCATGCGCGGCCGTACACTCAGCGATGCTTTTATCATTCTGGATGAAGCGCAGAACACAACAACCGAGCAAATGAAAATGTTCCTGACCCGAATCGGCGCGGGCTCCCGCTGCATCGTGACGGGCGATGTCTCGCAGATCGACCTGCCCAAGGACAAAAAAAGCGGACTGGTGGAGGCGGTCAGCGTGCTGCGCGATGTGGAAGGCGTAGCCGTCACGGAGCTGACTGCCCGTGACGTGGTTCGCCATGAACTCGTTCAGCGTATTGTTCAGGCATATGATGCCTATGAAAAACGCGGAGGCAAGGCATGAGTACACAGCAATCCGGCCGTGCATCCAAAGCACGGATACAGAAAACACTTGCCAAATTCGCTGTGCTGTTCAAGCGCTTCAAGCGCGCGGCATTTTCGCTGCGCACGCTTGTTTCCGTCTGCGGAATCGGGATCATGCTGTGCGTATTCTGCACGGCGATTACACCCGTTCGTTATGATATCGCCGTCGGCATGGTTCCCCGCCATACCATTACCGCCAACCGCGACGTGGTGGATGAGGTCACCACCGAGGCGTTGCGCACCGCCGCAGCGCAGGCAGTGCAGCCAACCTACCATTATATCGAGGGCGTAACGGAAAGCGTCCTTGCCAATTTCGACCAGATACTTGCGCAGATGAAAACCGCCATCCAGTACAGCGAAACGCTGGATGATTACGGGCCGGCGCGCCATTATACAGCCGAGGAGCTGGCATACGCCCGCACCATTTTGACACTGCTGGATCTGCGGGATTATCAGCTGCGCACCCTGCTCAACACCACTTTGTCCGATCTGTCCAGCCTGTATTCCTCTCTGTATGCCGCCATCCAGAACACCATGGCCGGTCACGTTACGGAGGGACAGGAAAGCGTTGCCGTATCCAGCATTATGCAGATTGTCGGCTACCGTGTGGATACCAGCCTGCTTCAAAATATCGTCCTACCCCTGCTGAATACCGTCATCTGCCCTAACATGGTCATCGATCAGGAGGCAACCGATGCAGCACGCCAGCAGGCACGCGACAGTGTGGAGCCGATTGTATACAAGCAGGGTCAAAACATCGTGGTAAAGGGCGAAGGCCGCGTGGAGCGATACCAGTATGAAATGCTCTCCGGCCTCGGCCTGCTGAACAACACAACCGTCGATATCAGCATTTATCTGGGTGCCGCCCTGCTTGTCACGCTGGTGATGGCGCTTTCCATGGTGCTTCTGCGCCTGATTTGCCATGATATCACCGCAGATCACAGGCGGCTGATTTTGCTGTATATCGTCTGCATCATCACCCTGCTGGCCTGTGTGCTGATGCGTCTTATCAATATCCGCCTTGCCCCCACGCTTTTGTGCGTCATGCTGCTTACCGCCATGCTGGGGCTGCCTACGGGGCTGATATTCAACATTGCCATTGCCCTGCTTGTAAGCGCGCTGGCCGCCGGCGGCAGCAGCAGTTACACCAGTGAAATGGTGCAGATGCTCAGCTGCACCTTGTGTTCCGGCACCCTGGCCGCCGTCATCCTCAGCCGCCGTGTCAACCGCCTGCGGATCATCGCATCGGGCATTGCCGCCGCTGTATGCAATTTTCTGGTGATGCTGGCTTTGGGACTGATGACAAGCAGCGTGGGCGGCATGCTTTCAAGCGGTATTGAGACCATGGGCGGTGCTGCCTTTGCCGCCGTGCTTTGTCTGGCCATTCAGCCCCTGCTGGAAGCGCTGTTCAATCTGCCCACCCCCACAAAGCTGATGGAGCTTTCCAACCCCAACCACTCGCTGATGCGCAGGCTTTTGCTGGAAGCCCCCGGCACTTATCATCACTCCATCGTTGTCGCAAACCTTGCCGAAGCCTCTGCCGAGGCCATCGGTGCCAATCCGCTTCTGGCACGGGTAGGCGGCTATTATCACGATGTCGGCAAGCTTCGCCGCCCCTCCTACTTTAAGGAAAATCAGCTGGGAATCGAAAACCGCTTAAACGAAACCGATCCTTATGCCGCCGCCCAGATCGTAATCGCGCATACCCGTGACGGCGTTACGCTGGCCCGGAATTATCATTTGCCCCGCGAGGTAGCCCAGATCATTTCCGAGCATCACGGCAACACGCCGGTCATGTACTTTTATTCGCAGGCCCTCAAGAATGCCGACGGAAAGCCTGTCAATATTGACGATTTCCGCTACGACAGCAACCCGCCCGCCACGCGTGAGGGCGCCATCGTCCTGCTGTGCGATACAATCGAAGCGGCCGTGCGTTCCATGCAGAGCCCCACGCCGGAGGAAATTGAGGATTTCATTGTAAAGCTTGTGCGTGGCAAACTGCAGGATGGTCAGCTTTCCAACAGTCCCCTGACTCTTCGGGATATCGACCGCATTTGCCGTGCCTGCGCTACCGTGCTCAACGGCGTATTCCATGAGCGTATCGAGTACCCCGATCCGCCCGCAAATATTCCCCATGCCAAGCAGCATCCCGTTGATCCGCCCACCGTACGCGATGCCGAGGAGCCGTGGGACGGAGAAGAACCCGCAGTGGAGGAAGAGCTTCCCGTCCCGCCCGTCAAGCCTGCCCCTCCCGCAGCTGCAGCCGATGCCGCTTCCAAGCCGGTTTATGTAGAACCGGAGCAGTTTGAGCCTGATCGTCCGCTGCCCGTTGTAGAACCGCCCGTCGCCGCAGTTCCCCTCTCTGTTGAGGATGTCCTGCGGGATGCTGACGGTGAATCGGTTTCAGCCGCAAGTGAACCTGACGCAAAGGCAGTGGAAGCCCCTGTCTCTACACCCGAAAGTGAGGAAAAGCAGCCCGAAAATGCGTGATTTTCACTTTGATTTTGATTGTGCCCTACCGCTGCCTGAGGAAGCGCAGCAGCTGCTTTTGCGTGCCGCCCACTGTGCCGTAATCGCAGAAGGCATTTCGCAGCCGTGCATGGCCTACATCCGCTTTACGGATGATGCGGAAATCCACCGGATTAACCGTGAGCAGCGCAATGTGGATCGGGCAACGGATGTGCTTTCATTTCCGGCCGGGCCCTTTAATCCCCGTCATACAGCAGGTCATTGCCCCAAGACGCTTCGCAGCCTCTATGACCCACAGGAAGGGGCGTGCAGGCTGGGCGACATCATTATTTCCCTGGATCATGCTCGCGCACAGGCAGCCGAATACGGCCATTCCTTTGAGCGTGAGCTGTGCTACCTTGCCGTACATGCCCTGTTCCATTTGATGGGGTACGACCACATGAACGATACAGACAAAGCCGAAATGCGAAAAATGGAGGAAAAAGCCATGAACGAAGCCGGAATTTCCCGTGTATCCGATGATGAGCTGATTGCCCTTGCCGCCAAGGCCATGCAGTATTCTTACTCCCCCTATTCCAAATTCAAGGTAGGGGCCTGCCTGCTGGCGGCAGACGGCCGCGCCTTTACGGGCTGCAACATTGAAAATGCATCCTACGGGGCTACCAACTGTGCCGAGCGCACCGCGCTCTTTAAGGCTGTCAGCGAAGGCGCGCATGAATTTGTCACCTTGGCCATCGCCACCGAAAAAGCGCTGGCCTGGCCCTGCGGCATCTGCCGTCAGGCACTGTGTGAATTTGCCCCGCATCTGCGCGTGATTACGGCATGCGGAGAACAGCGTGCCGAGGCAACGCTGGATCAGCTGCTCTGCGGCGCTTTCGGCCCGATCAACGGAACAAACGACTATCTTGGAAAGGACTGATCAAATGGCAAACAATGATTTCAAATCCGGTTTTGTTGCCGTTGTCGGACGTCCGAACGTCGGCAAATCCACCCTTGTCAATGCCTTGGTCGGTGAAAAGATCGCCATCGTTTCCGACCGTCCGCAAACCACGCGCAACCGTCTGATGGGAGTCATGAGCGGCGAGGGATATCAGCTGGTTTTCGTGGATACCCCCGGCATCCATAAGCCCCGCACGCAGCTGGGCAGCTATATGATGCAGGCCGTGCAGAGCGGCTTGGAGGGGATTGACGCTCTGCTGATGGTGGTTGATGTCACGGCTGTCGGTCCGCAGGACCGCAAAATTGCCGAGGAAATGGCCAAGAAAGGCGTTCCCGCCCTGCTGCTTCTCAACAAGTGCGATTTAATCGAAAACGAGCGCATTCTGCCCGTAATCGCCCAGTTCAAGGAAATGGGCTTTGCCGATATCCTGCCCATCAGCGCCAAGACGCACGGGCATTTGGATCTGCTGACGCAGGAGCTGCTAAAGCGCATGCCAAACGGCCCGCGGTACTTCCCAGAGGATATGATCACCGATCAGCCCGAGCGCCTGCTCTGCGCCGAAATTGTGCGCGAAAAAGCCCTTCTGCACCTGCGTGATGAAGTGCCGCACGGGGTCGGCGTTGAAATTCTGGGCATGAAAAAAGTAAATGACAACCTGATGGAGATTCATGCGGACATTTACTGTGAGCGCGACTCGCACAAGGCAATTATCATCGGAAAGCGCGGTGCCATGCTTTCCCTGATCGGCCGTGAAGCGCGGGTGGATATGGAATCTTTGCTGGGCATGCGGGTGAACCTGCAGCTCTGGGTAAAGGTTCGCCCCGACTGGCGCAACAGCGCAGCGGATTTGAAAACGCTGGGCTACGACAGCAAGGAGATTAAATGAATACCCTTTTCAGCACTCTGCGCGGCACGTATGGCAAGCTTCTTTGTCATGCGCGCCGCGCTGACTATACGCCGCTGCTGCTGTGCTGGGCAACGGCTGTATTTTACTGCGTGCTTTGCGCCCTGATGGGAAGAGATCCCATCGGTTCGTCAGGCTATTGCACCTACACCCTGCAGGCGCTTGCCTGGCGAAACGGGCAAATTTGCCTCAGTCAGGATTATCCCTGGCTGGAGCTTGCCATCTATCAGGGCAAATATTTTGTCTCCTTCCCACCCGTACCGAGCATTCCGCTGTATTTTCTCACCTTTTTCTTTGGTCAAAGCACCCCGGATCACCTGCTGGTAAAGCTTTACATGCTTATCGGCGTGCTGGCCGCTTACCGCATGATGCGCATCGGCAAATACGACCGTGCTTCTTCCGTGGGCATCTCCTTGTTCTGCAGCTTCGGAAGCTGCCTGCTTGCCCTCACGCTTGACGGTGCGGTATGGTATCAGGCGCAGCTGACGGCATACATGCTCACATTCCTTTCCGTACTGCTGATTCTTAAAGGACACCCAACCCCTTCCCTGCTGCTTTATGCGCTTGCCGTCGGCTGCAGACCCTTTAATGTGCTGTACGGCCCGCTTTTGTATCTGATCTACGCCGCGGATCAGCTGCAGGCGCATTCCGGATGGCGCAAGATCATCCGCCGCCTGATTCCCGGCACACTGCTCGGCCTTGCCGTCGCGGCCGCTTACGGGCTGTATAACTACGCTCGCTTCGGAAATCCCCTGGAATTCGGGCATAACTACCTCCCCGAATTTTCAACACAGGGCGGCATCCAGTTTTCTTTGTCGCACATTGCCAAAAATGTCAAAACTTTCGTGCTCGGTCTTCCTTTTACGCAAACTCTGAACGGCCTGCAATTGTCGCAGTTCGGTTTTTCTTTTCTGCTTGCAAGCCCCATCTTTATCCTTCTGATCGTTCAGTGCATTACAGACCTGTGCATGCGGCGGTTCAGCATTGTCAAGCTTGCCGTTATTCTTTTCTTGATCCTGCATCTGCTGCTTTTGCTGATGCACCGCACCTTTGGCGGCTATCAATTCGGCGCACGCTACACCTGCGATCTGCTTCCCTACGCAGCCCTGTATCTGTACCTGCCGGGGCGCAGACGCTCTTTGCGCCCGTGGGAATGGTGCCTGCTGTTCTGTGCCGTCGGATTCTGCATATACGGTACCGCAACGATGGCTTTATAATCCGAATCGGCGCAAAATTTATCAAAAAATACGAACATTTCCCACTTGATTTTATTCAAATGTTTGCCTTATAATAGCATTATCCAATTCACGGCTGGAGGGATGTCTTTTGGCGCAGTATGCCATTGAGCTGCACGGGCTTACCAAGCGCTTCGGCGCGGTCCTTGCCAATGACGGAATCGATCTGAATGTCCGCAAGGGCGAAATTCTTGCCCTGCTCGGCGAAAACGGCTCAGGCAAAACCACGCTGATGAATATGCTTTCCGGCATTTACCAGCCGGATGCGGGCGAAATCTACCTGGGCGGAAAAAAAGTGAACATTCGCTCCCCGCAGGAAGCGATTTCCCTGGGAATCGGCATGGTACACCAGCACTTTAAGCTGGTGGATGTGTTTACCGCACGTCAAAACATCATGCTCGGTGCCGGCGCGCATCTTCGCATCCCGCCCGAACAGCTCTGTGAGCAATTCGGCTTTCATCTGGATCTGAACAAAAAAATATACGATATGTCCGTCAGCGAAAAGCAGACGGTGGAAATCATCAAGGTTCTTTCCCGCGGAGCGGATCTGCTGATACTGGACGAACCGACTGCTGTATTGACCCCCCAGGAAATCACCACCCTGTTTGAAATTCTGCGCAAAATGCGCAGTGAGGGGCATGCCGTCATTATCATCACCCACAAATTGGATGAAGTGCTGGCTGTATCGGATCGTGTAACCGTCCTCCATAAGGGCAAGTCGGTTGACACGGTCACTACGTCCGAAACGGATGAGTATGCCCTGACCTCCCTCATGGTCGGGCATGCGGTGGATCTGAACATTCAGCGCGTTGATGTTCCGGCAGGAAACGAGCTTTTGGACGTACATGCGCTCAACGTCTTCCGTGCCGACGGTACGCAGGCCCTGAAGGATGTCAGCTTTACCCTGAATGCCGGTGAAATCTTAGGCGTGGCGGGTGTAGCCGGCAGCGGGCAAAAGGAGCTGTGCGAGTCCATTGCCGGTTTGCACCCCGTAACCGGCGGCTCCATTCTGATGGAAAACAAGCGCATTGACGGCCTGACACCTTTGGATATCATCAAGCGCGGCATCAGCATGTCTTTTATCCCCGAGGATCGTTTGGGCATGGGCTTGGCCGGCGGCCTGAGCATGTACGATAATCTGCTGCTCAAGACTTACCGTGATCAAAAGGGCGTGTTCCTGCGCCGCCGTCAGGCAAAGGAAGACGCCGTCAAGATGGTCAAGGATTTGGAAATCTCCACCCCTTCCATTGCCACGCAGGTGCGAAAGTTGTCCGGCGGCAATGTGCAGAAGGTACTGCTGGGGCGTGAACTCAACGCCAACCCCCGCGTGCTGATCACAGCCTATCCCGTGCGCGGCCTGGATATCAACTCCTCCATGACCATTTATCATCTGCTCAACGAGCAAAAGAAAAAGGGCGTCGGTGTCCTCTTTATCGGAGAGGATCTGGACGTGCTTTTGTCCCTGTGTGACCGCATCCTGGTGCTGTGCAACGGGCGTGTTTCCGCAATCGTCAACAGCAAGTATGCCACAAAGGAGCTGCTGGGGCTGAAGATGACCGGTGCGTGGGAGCATGATGATGAGGAGGATGACTATGCCTAAGCTGTCTTTTTCCGGGCTGCATGTTGCCCAGCGCGCCCCCATGCCCGCTTGGAAAGCGGCGCTGCTTCGTGTTGCGGCAGTTCTGCTTGCGCTTGTGCTGGGCGGCGTGATTCTGTTGTGCCTCGGCTACAATCCCCTGCAGGTATACCGGACCATGATCAGCGGTGCGCTGGCCAAAAAGACTGCCCGTGCAAGCGTTGTCAAAAATGCGATTCCCCTGGCAATTGTTGCCTTGGGCGTAACGCTGGCCTTCAAGATGAAATTCTGGAATATCGGCGCCGAAGGACAGATCTGCATCGGTGCAATCGCCGCATCCTTCTTTGCTTATTCCTTCGATTGGCCCAGCTGGCTGATGATCACCGTCATGGCCGTAGCCGGATTTGTTGCCGGCGGTCTGTGGGGGCTGATTCCCGCCATTTTCAAAACAAAATTCGGCACCAACGAAACCCTTTTCACCCTGATGATGAATTATATCGCCGCCTACTTTATCCAGTACCTTCGCGAAGGTCCCTGGAAAGATCCGGCCAAAAACGGTTTCCCCGAGATGCCCCGCTTTGCGTCTGCCGCGCGCCTGCCAAGCGTTCTGGGCGTGCATGCGGGATGGATTTTCGCCCTTGTCATCGCCCTGTTTGTGCTGGTTTATCTGCGTTACACCAAGCATGGCTACGAGCTGACCGTTGTCGGGGACAACATCACCACGGCACGCTATGCGGGCATGCCCGTTAACCGCATCATTCTGCGCACGATGTTTATCAGCGCGGGCATCTGCGGTCTTTCCGGCATGGTGCAGGCCAGTGGTGCCAACAAGATGCTGACGGACAGCGTTGCCGGCGGTGACGGTTTTACCGCCATCATCGTATCCTGGCTTGCGCGCCTCTCCCCCGTCGGCATCCTGATTGTCGCGGTGATGTTCGGCATCCTCAAAAAAGGCTGTGCCTCCGTCGAAACCGTCTACAAGCTTTCCAGTGAGTTTTTCGGCATCCTGCAGGGCATCATCCTCTTCTTCGTGCTGGGCATGGAGTTCTTTATCACCTATCGCGTACAGCGCAAAAAGGAGGTAAACGGCTGATGAGCACCTTTCTTGCTTTTCTGTATGCCGCCATTCTGTCGGGCGTTCCGCTGCTTTACGGCACGCTTGGCGAAATCATCACCGAAAAGGCGGGACACCTGAACTTAGGCGTCGAGGGCATGATGTACATGGGCGCTGCCTTTGCCTTTATGGGCGGCTACATTTCGGGCAGTCCGATTGTAGCGCTGCTGTTTGCCGTGGGCGCCGGTGTGCTGGGCGCGCTGATTTACGCCTTCCTGACCATCACGCTCAAGGCCAACCAGAATGTATCGGGCTTGGCGCTGACCACTTTCGGCACGGGTGTTGCCAATTTTCTGGGCACCAGCCTGCAGAAAAGTTCTTCCTCCGTTGTCGTTGTCCCTGCCGGTGTCGTCAATGTGTTCAAGCCGCTGGATATGGGCTTTCTGTCCGACATTCCCGTCGTCGGCCAGCTTTTCTTCTCCCACAGCCTGTTCACCTACCTGGCTGTCGCACTGGCAATTGCCATGCATCTGTACCTGAACAAAACTCATTGCGGCCTTAACCTGCGCGCCATCGGTGAAAATCCCGCCGCAGCCGATGCGGCAGGCGTGAATGTAACCCGTTACAAGTACGCTCATCTGCTGACAGGCGGCGCAATTTGCGGACTGGGCGGTGCCTATATCTCCCTGGTCACCTGCGCCGGCAACTGGCAGCAGGACTGCGTATCCGGCCAGGGCTGGATTGCCGTAGCGCTGGTTATCTTTGTATCCTGGAAGCCGGCAAAGGCGCTGTGGGGGGCATTCTTCTTCGGTGCCCTTCGCATCCTCAAGCTCTATGTGCCCGCAAGCATCATTTCTCTCCCCTCCGCGTTCTACCTGATGCTGCCTTTTGCGGTCACATGCGTGGTGCTGGTGCTTTCCTCCATCCGCATGCGGCGCGAAAACCAGGCTCCGGCTGCCTGCGGCGTCAATTATTTCCGGGAAGAACGCTGAAACTGCGATTTTTCATTCTTACAGGGCTTTACATTCCACGCGGTTTTCTGTTATAATCCCATGTGTTACGCGATGATGGAAACGGGCACGGCAGCGCACTTTCAGCAAGTCGGGGATGATGCAAGCCCGGCAGCAGCGGCCAATGCCGAATCATTCCGGAGCTCGGGCCAATCCCCCGCGGCATGCCTCCGTTATGGGCAATGAGCGGGCGCGTTTTCTCGCGCCAATTTGGGTGGTACCGCGGCCTGTCCGTCCCATAGGATGGACAGGCTTTTTCTATCATTTGGATACAGGCGGCTGAAAGGAGCAGGCAAATGTACAGCAAGGTTACAACCGACATGCACTTTAGCGAGCGCGAAAAGGAAGTGCTCAAGTTCTGGCAGGACAATGATATTGTCAATAAGAGCTTCCACCTTCGTGACGGCGCGGATAATTTCACCTTTTTCGACGGTCCTCCGACTGCCAACGGCAAGCCCCACATCGGGCACGTCCTCACCCGTGCCATCAAGGATCTGATTCCCCGCTATCAGACAATGAAGGGCAAATCCGTCCTGCGCATCGCCGGATGGGATACCCATGGTCTGCCCGTCGAGCTGGAAGTGGAAAAGAAGCTTGGCTTGGACGGCAAGCCGCAGATTGAATCCTACGGCATCGAGCCCTTCATCAAGGAATGCAAGGAAAGCGTCTGGAAATACCTGCATCTGTGGGAGGACATGTCCAACCGCGTGGGCTTCTGGGTGGATATGGAGCACCCCTATGTCACCTATCATGATGACTATATCGAGTCCGTATGGTGGAGCCTGAAGCAGCTGGCCGAAAAGAACATGATCTACCGCGGGCACAAGATCGTGCCTTACTGCCCACGCTGCGGAACTGCGCTTTCCAGCCATGAGGTTGCCCAGGGCTACAAGAATGTAAAGGAAAAGTCCGCTTTCGTGCGCTTCAAAGTGGCGGGAGAGGAGAATACCTACCTGC
>CAVFPH010000053.1:0-13478 GCA_963624325.1 bacterium | reverse complement strand
CTCCGCGGCTTTTTTCCGCGGAGCAAAAATTTTTTTGAGGTGAAATTTGCAGGGTCCAAAATTTCACCTCACATGTGAATTCCAAAACAACAAAACAGCGGAGGTTTTACCCTTCCGCTGTCTTGTACGTAAGCACAAATACGGTTCTCAAGAATATCACTTCTTGTTCGTATCTGTGCGCCATGGTGGAGGCGAGGGGAATCGAACCCCTGTCCGAAGACCGAATTACAGGATTTTCTCCGAGCGCAGTACGCATTTTGAATTTCCCTTGCTCCGACGCCTGCGAACGGGCTGCGGTGCTTGGTAGCTTCATTTTACCGGCCTCGCCGCAAAGCTTAGGCGGGCCTGTTCCTCACATCAATGACGCTGCTTGCCAAAGCCGTGAGCGCTTTGGGGCAACGCGCAGCCATTAGGCCGCGAAAGCGTAACTGTTATTGTCAGTTGATTTTAAATTCCCCGTTTTAACGAGGCCAGGGTCCTCGGCTCGCTTATCCTGTCCTTCGCAATCCCCGTCGAAACCAGTACGCCCCCATGCTACTCCGCGCGCTGATTGCGCACGGCGCGCGCGGCCTCCATCTTGGCTGCCTGATCCGCGGCGGCGGCACGCTTATCGTGCAGCTGCTTGCCCACGCACACGCCAAGCTCCAGCTTGACGCGGCCGTCCTTCAAATACAGCTGCAGCGGAATGAGCGTGTAGCCCTTGCGCTGCACCATCTGCTGCAGCTTTCGGATTTCGGCCTTGTGCAGCAGCAGCTTTTTGGGACGCATGGGATCGGTGTTGAAGATGTTGCCCTGCTCGTAGGGGCTGATGTGCATGCTTTCCACCAGAACCTCGCCGTCCTTTACGTGGGCGAAGCTTTCCTTCAGATTGACATGCCCCTGACGGATGGATTTAACCTCCGTGCCATGCAGGGCGAGACCGCACTCATAGGTTTCCTCAATGAAATAGTCATGCCGCGCACGGCGGTTGCTTGCCACGGGATGGATGCCCTTTTGACGGGCCATGCGCGTCACTTCCTTCCATATCGGTGATAAGATTATAACATATCGCGCGCCGGGGCGCAACATGGAATGCAAGAACACTATGCGCGCGGCATCATCCGGCGAAAATTCATCTGTGCTAACTTTAAATACACAAAAAGTACAGTTTCATATCGGCAGCTATGATACAATGAGTTCATGAACAAGTTGCCGGAGGGGTGCGTGGGTCGGCAGCTGTCGGATGCCGGGAGAAGATCGGCAGGACGGCAGGGATTACTTGGTCATTTTTTCGGGGTTAAAATTATAAAATACGGAAATAATCAGGAAGAAAATTCCTGCATTTAAGGAGGAACCATGACCATATTCGACATGCTGAACCTATTCGGCGGGCTGGCCATGTTTTTGCTTGGCATGAAACTGATGGGCGATGCGCTGGAACAGCGCGCGGGCAGCCAGCTGAAAACCCTGCTTTCGCGCCTGACCTCCAGCCCGATCAAAGGGTTTC
Organism: bacterium; assembly: GCA_963624325.1. Lineage (GTDB taxonomy): Bacteria > Bacillota > Clostridia > Christensenellales > Aristaeellaceae > SFMI01. Next base: position 11,992 of record CAVFPH010000053.1, on the reverse strand, counting down.
TGGTGGGACTGCTGGCAACGGCGGTGATACAATCCTCAGGTGCCACCACGGTGATGGTGGTAGGATTTGTCAACTCGGGCGTAATGCAGTTATCGCAGGCCATCAATGTGATCATGGGCGCCAATGTGGGCACTACGGTGACCGCATGGCTGCTGTCGCTCACAGGCATACAGGGAGACAGCCTGATTATTCAGCTGCTGAAGCCCTCCTCGTTCTCCCCCGTGCTGGGGCTGATCGGCATTATCCTGTATATGTTTGTAAAGCGCGAAAAATCCCGTGAAACGGGCATGGCGCTGCTGGGCTTTTCGGTGCTGATGTACGGCATGCAGACCATGAGCGCCGCCGTAGAGCCGCTGAGCCGGCAAAAGAGCTTTACGGATTTTCTGCTGCTGCTGAGCAACCCGATTTTCGGCGTGCTGGCAGGCGCCGGAATGACGGCGATTATCCAGTCCTCCTCCGCATCGGTCGGTATCCTGCAGGCACTTTCCGTTACAGGAGCCGTAACAAACGGCTCTGCCGCCCCCATTATCATGGGGCAGAACATCGGCGCATGCGTGACTACCCTGCTGGCATCGGCGGGCGCAAATAAGAATGCGCGCCGTGCCGCCATGGTGCATTTGTACTTTAACATCATCGGCACGATCTTCTGGCTGGCGGTATACATCCTGGCCAAGGAGATTTTCCATCCGGCGATTCTGGATGCCACCGCTTCGCCGGTCAGCATATCGATCATTCATTCTGCCTTTAATATCGGCGCAACGGCGCTTTTGCTGCCCTTCGGAAAGCAGCTTGAAAAGCTGTCCCGCCTGACGATCCGCGACAAAGGCAGCGAGGAACATGCCCTGCTGGACGAGCGTTTGTTTGTTACCCCGGCGCTGGCGCTGCAGCAGGCAAGAAGTGTTGCCACCGATATGCAGACAACCGCCTTTTCCGCACTCACCGAATCCCTGTCGATTCTGGACTGCTATGATGAAAAGACAGCGCAGGATATTGCCGAAAAGGAGGAAAAGACGGATCAGTATGAGGATGCGATGGGCTCCTATCTGGTAAAGCTATCCGAACACAAGCCGGGCGAAGAGGATATGCGCGAGGTAACGGAGCTGCTGCGCCTGATCGGCGATTTCGAGCGTATCGGCGATCACGCCGTCAATCTGATGGAATCGGCACGTGAAATGCGGGATAAAGATCTGCATTTTTCCGATGCGGCGCTGCTGGAAATGGACGTTATGACGGCAGCCGTGCGGGAGATCATCAGCCTGTCTGCCAAGGCCTTTGAAACGGGCGATCTGGCCGTTGCCAGGCGGGTAGAACCGCTGGAACAGGTGGTGGATGACCTGCAGCAGGAAATCCGCACGCGCCATATTGTGCGCCTGACCAATGCGCAGTGCACGACGGAAATGGGCTTTGTCCTTTCCGATATTCTGACCAACCTGGAACGCGCGGCGGATCACTGCTCCAATATTGCCGCCTGCGTATGCGAGATTGCCGACAATCGGATGAACATGCATGCTTTTACCCACGACATAAAAGAAAAGGCGGCCTCCTTTGAGGAGACCTACCTTCAGTATAAAGCGCAGTTTACGCTTGATTAAGAGCATTTTCCCATCTGTCAGCTGAACTGCGCATCATACATTTCCCGATAGAAGCCGCCCTTGGCCATCAATTCCTTGTGCGTACCCGACTCCACCACGTTGCCGTCCCGAACAACCAGGATCAAATCGGCATTTTTGATGGTGGACAGGCGGTGTGCTACCACAAAGCAGGTTTTATCGCGCATCAGACGGCGCATGGCCTGCTGGATTTGAACCTCGGTGCGGGTATCCACGTTGCTGGTGGCCTCGTCCAGAATCAGCATGTTGGCACGCACCAGCATGGCGCGGGCGATGGTCATCAGCTGTTTTTGTCCCTTGGAAATGTTTGCGCCGTCATCGGTAATCACGGTATCGTAGCCCTGCGGCAAGCTCATGATGTAATGATGAATGCGTGCGGCCTTTGCCGCCTCAATCACCTCATCCCTGGTGGCATCCGGACGGGCATAGGCAATATTTTCGTATATCGTGCCCGAAAACAGCCAGGTATCCTGCAGCACCATGGAATAGGCGCCGCGCAGGTTTTTGCGCCGGATGCTGCGGATTTCGTGATCGTCTACGGTGATTTGGCCCTCGTCGATATCGTAAAAGCGCATCAGCAGGTTGATCAGCGTGGTTTTGCCCGCGCCCGTCGGCCCGACGATGGCAATCAGATTGCCGCTGCGCGCACGCATGCTCAGATGCTTCAGGATTGTCCTGCCGGGCTTGTAGCCAAAGCTGACATCCCGCATTTCCACATCACCGCGCACATCCCTGAGCGTTGCGGCATCCGGTGCGTCCGCCGCCTCCATGGGGGTATCCAGCAGGGAAAACACGCGGTCCGCCGCCGCCATAGCCGACTGCAGCTCCCCGAAAATGTTGGCAATTTCGTTGATCGGGCCGGCAAACTTGCGGCTGTACATGATAAAGCTGGAGATTCCGCCGATGGTCATGCCGGCAATGCTCAGCGCACCGATCTGCACGCCGCCGGACATATACAGAAGGCTGCCGAAAACGCTGATCAGCGACAGGGAAAGATTGTTGATAAAGCTGACCGACGGGCCCATCAGGCTGGAATAGTATTCGCTTTTGTAGTAGGCCTGCACCACTTCGCCGTTCAGGCTGTCCAGCTGATCCACCGCGTTTTCTTCCTGATGGTAAGCCTTGAGCGTCTTCATGCCCGATATTTTTTCCTCGGCAAAGTCGTTCAGCTCACCCATCTTGGCAGAGCGCAGACGGAAGAGCGGGTTGGTGTGGGTGGTGATAAAGCGGGTGATCAGGATGCTGAGCGGGATCGTTACCGCAAACACCAGCACCAGGATGCCCGACAGCCGCAGCATCATCAAAAGCGAGCCGATGATGGTGATAAAGCTGGCCAGAATGCTGACCGCATCGGTGGACAGGGATGTATTGATGGTATCGATATCGTAAAAAATGCGGCTGATAACATCGCCCACGGGATGGGTATCGAAAAAGCCCACCGGCATTTCGGCAATGTGGTTAAACAGATCCCCGCGCATGCGCAGCGTCACCTTGCGGCTGACGTATACCATTGTGACGGAGAGCAGATAGCTCATAACCGATGAGATCAGATAGAACAGCACCATCAGCAGGGCATAGTGCTTAACGCCGGCAAAGTCTACCCCGCCCGTCTGCGTGCCGATGCAGTCAATTGCCTTGCCCGACAGCGTTGGCCCCAGCAGGGACAGCGTGTTGCCGCCGATGGTCAGCGCCAGGGCCAGCAGCAAAAGCCATTTCATCTGCCACAGATATTTTCCCAGGCGCAGAATGATGCCGCGCTTGGGCTTTTTCAATTCTTTCTCCACCCTCGGGGTGGGGCTGCCGTATTTTCTGTCGCCGCCCGGACGTCCCATCATTGCGCCTCACCTCCGATCTGCAGAGAAGCAATCTCCTGATACAGCGGGCAGGAGCGCATCAGCTCTTCATGCGTGCCCAAACCGCGCACCTCGCCATCCTCCATGACCAGAATCTGATCACAGTGCATCACGGCACTGATGCGCTGCGCAATGATGATGGTGGTGGTATCGCCGCCCTGCTCCCGCAATGCCTGCCGGAAGGCTGCCTCGGTCTTAAAGTCCAGCGCGCTGGTGGCATCGTCCAGCAGCAGAATATCGGGCGTCCCGGCCAACGCGCGGCTGAGCAGCAGCCGCTGCTGCTGACCGCCCGAAAAATTGCTTCCGTGGGATTGCACCTCCCCCGAAAGCCCGCCTTTTGTGTACACAAACTCCGCAGCCTGGGCACGGCGGACGGCATCCTCTACCTGTTCCAGGGTAATTTCCCGTCCCAGGCGGATATTTTCGCCGATTTCACCGCGGAAGAGCGCATCGTTCTGGAATACCGCGCCGATGCGTCCGCGGAGGGCGGACAGATCCATACTGCGCACATCCTGTCCGTCTATGCGGATACAGCCCGAATCCACATCATAAAAGCGCAAAAGCAGGCGGATCAGCGTGCTTTTGCCCGCGCCCGTGGGACCCAGTACGCCCAGCGACTGTCCGCGCTTTAAGGAAAAGGAAACATCCTGCACGCTGGGCGCAACATGATTATAGGAAAACGTAACATGATCAAACCGAATATGCGGCGCATCGGGATCGGCTGCCTGCGCAGGCTGTGTGCTGCCCTCTATCGGAGTATCCAGCACCTCCTGCAGGCGGTGTGCCGAGGCCAGTGCCTTGGAATACATGGTCAAAAAGCGGGTAATGGCCAGCATGGCATTGAGAATGATGGTAAAATAGCTTAAAAACGCCACAATCTTGCCGGCCTGCGTCAGCCCGCTGTTGACGCGGCGCGCCCCGACAAGGATCACCAGCACCAATCCGGCATTGAGGATAAACTGCATGGTTGGGTTGTTGATGGACATGATCATGGAGGCATGCGTTTCCTGACGAGCCACGGAGGCATTTACCTTGGCAAAGCGCTCTTTTTCATGCTCCGTCTTATCCAGGGCTTTGATAATGCGCACGCCCGATGCATTTTCGCGCACCACGCGCACCAGGTCATCCACCCGCTGCTGCAGGGCGGCATAGAGCGGAACGCCGCGGCTGGAGATCAGGTATACCAGCGCGCACATCAGCGGCAGCATGGCGATGAGCACCAGTGACAGCACGGGATCCAGCGTTAAAGTAATGCAGATGCCGCCGATAAGCATGATCGGCGCGCGCACGCCCATGCGTTGGGTGATGCCCACGATGCGGTATATATAAAAGGTATCGGTGGTCATGCGCGATATCAGCGAGGGAATGGTCAGCCTGTCCATATCGCGGCTTTGCATATGCACGATGTGATCAAACAGATCATGGCGCACGGCGCGGGTGCAGTCCCGCGCAACGCCTGCCGCCATGCGGTTGGCCAGTCCGTTCCCCAGCCAGGCCAGCAGGGCGCACAGCATCATAATGCCGCCCCAGATGAGCACCCGGTGGACATTGTGCTCGGGCGTTACCCGGTCGATGATATACGCCAGGATATAGGGTATCAGCAGGTCCATGATGGTGCCCAGGAATTTAATGCTCATGCCCGCCGCGATGCGTCCTGCCAGGGGCTTCATATACCGCAGGATGTACTTCAAGGCCGCAGCCCTCCCCTTATTTAATGCAACTCCCCCTAAGTATAAGGCAAAATCCCGACTTGGGCAAGCAAAACACGGCAGAAAATTTTGCGCAAAAGAATCCGGTGAATTTTCAAAGTAAAAGCCTCAGTGCAAAAGGAGTTGCAGTTACTATGAAAACGGTTTAGCTTTTTCTGCCGCTAAATTATCCTTGCAATCAAGGGAAATCTGTGATATACTCGTGTCTGTGGCTCATGGTTGCGCGCCATGAATCCGATAAGCATGCGCAGAAGAGGTGAAAATCATGAAGGAAGGTATCCATCCCAAGTACGGCGAAGCAGTCGTCCGCTGCGTGTGCGGCGAGACCTTCACCACCGGCTCCACCAAGAAGGAGCTGAAGGTTGAAATCTGCTCCAAGTGCCATCCGTTCTTCACCGGCAAGCAGAAGCTGGTAGACAGCGGCGGCCGCGTAGACAAGTTCAAGAAGCGCTACGGCGATCTGCTCAACAAGTAATTGCCGCGGCATAACGGGACGGCTTTCGATTGTCCGTCCTCATCAAAGACCGTGCTTCCCAAAAGAGGAGGCACGGTCTTTGTTTAATGCAATTTCGCGGTCACTGCTCCCATATTTTTACAATCAGGCGGCTCATTTCCGCGGGCGTTTTCCGCGTGCTTTCCGCCATCCAAAGCTCGGTCAGCTTCCAGATGCCTGCCAGTTCAAAGTAAAATTCGTACAGATCGGCATCGGGCACGGCCGAAACGGCGGCCTCCAGGTCAATATCCACCCCCCGGTATTTTGTTTTCAGGGCCACCTGCATGATCAAATGCGGCAGGTTGTCCGCGATAAAATACAGAAGGTGTGCCTTTTTCAGCAGCAGCAGGGCCTCCAAATGCTCCTCGCAGAAGGAAAACCACGCCGTCATGGTTTCGCCCAGCCCGTGCGTATCCATTTGCAGTACCTTTTGCGCAAAGGCATCCATCAGGATCTCAGCCTCATAGCGCATGATATCATCCTTTACCGCAAAATGACGATACAGTGTCCTGCGGCCGACATGCGCTTCCTGCGCGATTTCGGTCATAAATATTTCCGGATACTCCCGCTTTTGCAAAAGCGCCAGCAGGGCCAGCCGAATGGATTCATCGATTTTGTTCCGTTCCCCGGTTTTTGTCAAAGCTGCTCATTCCGTTTCCGAATAAATTCTGCCAGCGCGGCAACATACTCATCTATGCTGACCATCATCGCCAGGTGTCCGCCCTTCAAATCCCATACAACGGTGGGATCGGTCATCAGGTCTACCAGGTTCTGTTTCAGGCTGTCGCAAAAGATGGTATCCTCTTTTGAAAAGAAAATCAATACCTCATTTTTATACGGCAGGAAATCTTCTTTCGTCATGGTTGCCGCATGGCTGCGGATGTCGCCCAGCAGGGTATCCATCAGCGCAAAATATTCCCCCGACATGGAGCTGCGGCAGATATCGATGATATCCTTAAAATCCCGCCGCATCTTTTTGTCCTTGATCACCTTGACCGCCATCAGCTTGAAGAGGGGAACCAGCAGCCCGATGGGCAGCTTTCTGTCAAGCTTAATGTTCTTTTCGATTTTCGCGGGATCCAGCATTTTGTCTATCACGGCCCGTCCCTCGGCATCGATATCCTGGCCGAGGCCGCATGTGCCCGACAGAATCATGCCCTTGACTGCCTCGGGATGGCGTTTGGCAATGATCTGCGCAATCAGTCCGCCGTAGGATTGCCCCATCAGGTAAACATTTTTCGCGCCGACAAGCTGAATCAGCGCCGCAATGGCATCCGCCATGCTGTCGTTGTCCCGAAAATCCATCGGATAGCTGAAGGACAGCAGGCTGTATTCCGGCATAAAATAATCGTAAAGATAAAAGAACCCATCCGCCAGACCGCTGCCGCCTGCCAGCATGACCAGGGTGACGGTCTTCTTGGGATCGGGGTTCTGATAATACCGATATGCAAACGGATGCCCAAGCACCGTAGCCTCCCGAACGGGTGCCACCCGGTTGAACTGCGCAAATTTTTCCTTCAATGTCATTTGCTTTTTCTCCATTCTTCAAAAGCATTGCGGCACAGATGTGCCGTATCTTTATTATAGTCCGTTTCTTCGCCTTTTCAACCGCTGCAGGGCATAATGGCACAGATTCGGGAAACTGTGCCGGGCAAAAATCCGTCATTTGTCTTATTCGGTCTGCTCTATATGCCAAATGCAGCCGATCCACCGGCAGTAGAGCGGCACATCTACAAGCGGGAGAGCATTTTTCGCGGTTTAACAGTGGATTTTTTTCACATAATTTGCTAAAATAAGCCTGTATCCTGAAACGAAGGGGTGTCTTATGAACCGAAACTTTATTCTTACCTGCGGCTCCACCGTGGATCTTCCCTACGATTACTGCAAGCAGCGCGATATTCCCGTAATCTTCTACACCTACGTGCTTGACGGCGTTGAGCACGAAGACGATATGGAGCGCAATCCCGGCATGCTGGAAAAGTTCTACCTGGATATGCGAAACGGCTCCATGCCGCAAACCTCCCAGATCAATACCGAACGCTATCTTGACTTTTTCACCGAGCAGCTGCATCACGGCGATGTGCTGCACATCGCATTCGGCTCGGGCATGTCCGCCTCGGTCAACAACGCCATCGAGGCCGCCCGTGAGCTGGACGGCAAGATCAACGGACACCGCATCCGCGTGGTGGATTCCCTGTGCTCCTGCAGCGGCTACGGCCTGCTGGTGGATCTGGTGGCCGATCAGCGCGATCAGGGCGCGACACTGGAAGAGGCGGCCGACTGGGCCGAAAAGAACTGCGGGCGCATCCATCATCAGTTCTTCTCCACCGATCTGCAGTATTTCCGCCGCAGCGGCCGCATGAGCGGCGCAACGGCCACCATCGCCACCATCCTGAATATCTGCCCCATCATGCGCCTGAACGACGAAGGCCGCATCATTGCCTACGGCAAGGTGCGCGGCCGCGCCAACGCAGTCAAGGAAACCGTCCGCGTGATGCGCAACCACGCACAGGACGGCACCGACTACTCCGGCAAGTGCCTGATTGCACACAGCGACAATGCGGCGGATGCCGAGCGTGCGCGCGCCGAAATCTGCGCGGAATTCCCCAAGGCCGATGTGCATCTGCTCAAAATCGGCACCATCATCGGGGCGCACTGCGGCCCGGGCACGGTTGCCGTGTTCTTCCTGGGCGATCAGCGCACCCGCGAGGATCCTACGTAAAACGCGATCTTTTAAAAAATGATGTGGGGGAACTTCCGTCTCAGCGCATCAGAAAAAATTATACTTCAATTTTGCCGTTCTTTGAAAAGTACCCCCAATACCGTATCGGTATTGGGGGTACTTTTCAAATGAAGCATGCTATTTTACTTTCCCGCATTCAGCCAAAGCAGCTATCGCTTTGCCAAGATGCCGAGAAATTTTCAGCAATAGTATTCCATGGGGTAGGTCAGATAGTGGTTGGCCTCCAGCTGATCGCAGGTGACATAGCCGGCGGGGGCGGCCAGCAGGCTGGGCAGACGGTTGACAACGGTGGCGCAGGTGTGCTCCACGGTGGCGGGCTTGACGACGTGGAACTCGGTATCCGGCTCGCCGGAAATCTGCCAGTCGCACATATCGCCGTCTTCGGGGCCGTATACCTTGCCGATGGTCTCCTCTTCCACAACGATGCCCTGCATGGTTTCGATGGTCACCACGGCGGACATGCCGATGCAGCGGCCGGCCTTGATGGTCTTGCCCAGGGTTTCGGAATAGATGTCATGATCGATGATGCAGGGCACGTGCTTCTGGGTGATGGACTTGATGGTCAGGCCCAGCTTGTTGCAGATGGCTTCGCTGGCGTTCCAGGCATAGGAAGGCTCAAACTCCGCGGGATGGGCGATGTTCTGCTCAAATTCCTCGGCGGTCAGGTCGCAGCCGTGCGCCTTGGCCAGTGCCAGGCCGTACTCATCCACGTTGTAGCTGTAAGCGCCCTTGATCTTGGTGATCTTGTGGCAGCCGCCGGCCACCAGGGCAACCATGTTGATCCAGAAGATATCCTGCATGCCGCTGCCGGTAATGGTGCAGCCCGTTTCCTTGGCCAGCGCGTCCAGACGGTTGATCTGCGCGGCGGAGGTGGTCCAGGGATAAATGGCTTCCTCGCAGGTGGTGATCACATTGATGCCGCGGGATACGCACTTTTCGACATGCTCGTAGATATCGCCGATAAAGCTGAACAGCGTTACGATGGCCACATCCGCGCTGCACTCATCCAGCACCTTGTCCGCGTCGTTGGAAATCAGCACGCCGGTCTTTACGCCCAGGCCCGCGAAATCGCCCACATCCTGGCCGATGATGGCGGGGTTTACATCAATCGCGCCCACGATCTGTGCGCCGTGCTCATACAGATAGCGGATGATATATTTGGACATTTTGCCGCAGCCGTATTGTACTACCTTGATCTTTTCCATGATGATTTCTCCTCCTGTTGCAGGCGGCTTGACCGCCGCTTTCATTTACGGCGTCATTATAAACCCTCATGTAAGAATAGAGTCAAGAGCGCAAAACAGCAAGGCTTTCAGGCTGCGCTCAAGAGAAACCAAAAACAGTTTTAGGAGCGCCGCGCGCCCCTAAAACTGTTTATAGATTGGATATAGCGAATGTGTGTCTCCGCCTTATTTCACGAAATTGGCGACAGCGTGATCAGCGGCCGCGCGGCCATAGACGCCGCAGGTAGCAATCGATGTACCGCAGCCATAATAGTTTACGCAGGACATTTCAGGAACCGCGCAGCAGCCGGCAGCGTAGAAGCCGGGAATCGCTTCACCGTCTGTGCTGATGACCTGAGCATCCTCGTTGATCTTGATGCCGCTGTAACCGTCGGTAATGATGGCAGGAAGCTTCAGAATGTAATAGGGGCCCTCAATCTTCTCCATATACTGAGCATCCTTGTGGAAGTCCTGATCCTCGCCAAGCTCGCAGAGCTCATTATAGCGATCAACCGTAGCGCAAAGCTTCTCAGCGTCAAGTCCTGCCCAAGCGGCCAGTTCCTCAACGGTATCCGCCTTAAAGGCAATTTCATCTCCGCGTGTTGGGAAGGTCTTGTTCAAGCCGGCCTCACATACTTCGGGATACTGTTCGTAGAACTTCTGACCCACGATGCAGTAGCCTTCCTGCTGACCGCTTTCATATACCTTTTTCACAAACTCAAAGTTGAAATTCGCTTCATTGGCAACGCGTGCGCCAACGCCGTCCACCAGCAGAATGTTGGAAACAGGCGCGATCGCGGAGGCAGGATACACCGGCAGCTTGGGAATTCCATCCCAGTAGAAGTAATACTGAAGCTGCGGGTAATCCAGGTTGATCATTTGCGCGCCGGCGGCTTCCGCCATGTTATAGGCATCGCCATCGCCGCAGCCCTTGATCATTTCCGCAAGGATATTGCCGTTAAGGCGTTTAACCATTTCGGCATTTCCGCCATAGCTGCCCGCGCACAGAATGGTGGCTTTGGCGGTGACAGTGATATCGTCGCCATTCTTATTCGTGGCCTTTACGCCAACGGCTTTGCCATCCTCCAGAAGGATCTGGGTAGCTGCCGTTCCCATCATAACGTCAATTCCCTTTTTAGCCGCGCTTTCGGAAAGGAAAGCAATCAGGCCGCTGCCCTTGCCTACGGTGCAATGATTGCGGCGCGTCGCGCGCGGCTCAAAGGTGGTATTTGCCGTCAGCTTTCCGAATTCAACGCCATTTTCCTGAAGGAACGGGATGAGGTTTGTAGATTCATAGCAAACCTTTTTGAGCATATCCGCGTTGAGCAGCGGCTCATCCTTGTAAACGGAATAGATGTCGGAATAGAAGTGCTCGACGGTATCCTCCACGCCGTTTTCCTTCTGGAAATCGGTGCCGGCGCCGATAACATATCCCTCAGAACGGGAAGTCGAGCCACCCAGGACATCCAGCTTCTCAAGGATAAGCACATTGGCACCAAGATCAGCCGCTTCAATTGCGGCGCAGAAGCCTGCCATGCCGCCGCCAATCACAACGATGTCACAGGAAATGTCAACCTTCTGGGCGTCAGGCGTTTCTACCTTGACATTTTTCAGCGCGCTTGCCGCGTTCTCCCCGGCCTGATTCAGCGCATCCGTCATCGCGGCAAAGAAGGCGGCGCTGGTTACAGTCGCGCCGGAAACGCTGTCAATCGCAAGGGACTGAGCGTCAAGCACTTTGTCTGCGAGGATGTTCAGTGCCTCACCGCCGATGACGCCGGTTTCCTGCTGCTGGGCAATATCAATCGCGGTAATTTTGTTATCCGCCACGGTAACGCTGAGCGTAATATCGCCCTTGTAACCGCGTGCGGTTCCCGTATAAGTACCATCGGTCATGGAAAGGACGGCAGCGGCGGGCTCAGTGCCCATGGCCGCCATCAGCGCCTGTGCTACGCCCTCTTTCATCGCCGTGGAAGATATCGTCGCGCCCGCAACGCCATCGATATCAGCGCTGTTCGCGGCAACAAACTTTTCAGGAAGCTCTTCGATCGCGCGGCTGCCGTAACCGGCGGTTTCGCTGTTTTCCAGGACAGTTACGCTAACGATTTTTTCGTTGTCTACTTCAACAGATAAAACGATGGGGCCTCCGAAGCCGTTAACGGTCACTTCATAGACACCGGCCGTGTAATCGGCATACGCGGCGGTTGTCATCATCACGGCCAGCATGAGCGCGATAATGACGGACAGAATTTTCTTCATGTTCTTCTCCTCCCTTTTTTCGCATTCGCTTCTAAGCCAGTCCTGAAGCTTCTATGCGGGGTCATTTTAGGCTCTGAAGTTGTCTCCGTGTCAACGGGTATCATT
>CAVFPH010000052.1:0-14369 GCA_963624325.1 bacterium | reverse complement strand
CTGCATCATCGCCCTGGGCGGTGGCAGCGCCATGGATGCCGGCAAAATCATGTGGGTGATGTACGAGCATCCCGAATGCGACTTTATGGACATGGCCATGCGCTTTATGGATATCCGCAAGCGTGTGTACACCTTCCCCAAGATGGGCGAAAAGGCCTACTTCATTGCCATTCCCACCTCCGCCGGCACGGGCAGCGAGGTAACCCCCTTTGCCGTGATCACCGATGAGCGCACGGGCGTCAAGTACCCGCTGGCCGATTATGAACTGCTGCCCAAGATGGCCATCATCGATGCGGACTTCCATATGACCGCGCCCCGCGGCCTGACCTCCGCCAGCGGCATTGATGCCGTCACCCATGCGCTGGAGGCCTATGCCAGCATGATGGCCACCGATTTCACCGATGGTCTGGCCCTCAAGGCTTTGAAAGTCATCTTTGAATACCTGCCCCGTGCCTATGACAACGGCCCGCAGGATCCCGAAGCGCGCGAAAAGATGGCCAACGCCGCCACCATGGCCGGTATGGCCTTTGCCAATGCCTTCCTGGGCGTGTGCCACTCCATGGCGCATAAGCTGGGTGCCTTCCATCATTTGCCCCACGGCGTGGCCAATGCCCTGATGATCGAGCAGGTGCTGCGTTTCAACGCCGCCGAAGTTCCCGCCAAAATGGGTACCTTCCCGCAGTATGATCATCCCCACACCCTGGCACGCTATGCCGAGGTGGCCGATTACCTGAAGCTGGGCGGCAGCACGGATGAAGAAAAACTGGAGAACCTGATCAAGGCCGTCAATGATCTGAAAGCGCGTGTGGGCATCAAGGCCACCATCCGCGATTACGGCATTGATGAAAAGGATTTCCTGAATCGTCTGGACGAAATGACCGAGCAGGCCTTTGACGATCAGTGCACGGGCGCAAACCCGCGCTATCCGCTGATGAGTGAAATCAAGCAGATGTACCTGAACGCCTACTACGGAAATCACTGAAAATATGCAACGAAAGGATAGATGAAGCATGAATCTGGATCGTGTAATCGCCGTCCGCACCAACAAAACGGTATATCGGGACGGGGACAAGTGCGTCAAGGTATTTGATTCGGATTATTCCAAGGCGGATGTGCTCAACGAGGCGCTGAATCAGGCGCGCGTGGAAGAAACGGGATTGAACATTGCCAAGATTCTGGAGGTATGCACCATCGATGGCAAGTGGGCCATCGTGTCCGAATACATCAAGGGCAAAACGCTGTCCCAGCTGATGCAGGAGCAGCCCGAAAAGTTTGACGAATACCTGCAGCAGTTTGTGGAAATTCAGCTGGAAATTCAAAGCAAAAGCTGCCCATTGCTCAGCCGGCTCAAGGACAAAATGAGCCGCAAAATCAGCCAGGCCGACCTGGACGCCACCACACGCTATGATCTGCACACCCGGCTGGAGGGCATGCCCAAGCACAACAAGCTATGTCACGGGGATTTTCGTCCCTCCAACGTGATCATCAGTGAGGACGGCACGCCCTATGTCATTGACTGGAGCCATGCCACGCAGGGCAACGCGTCGGCAGATGCCGCGCGCACCTACCTGTGCTTCTGCCTCAAGGGCGATACAGAAACGGCCGAAAAGTACCTGAACCTTTTCTGCCGGATGAGCGGCACCGACAGGCGCTATGTGCAAAAGTGGATGCCCATCGTGGCCGCCAGCCAGTCCGTCAAAGGCAACGCGCATGAGCGCGAGTTCCTGCTTTCCTGGGCCACCGTAGTGGATTATGAATAAGGAGAAAAGCAACATGAAAATTACCGTTTGTATCGGATCCTCCTGCCACATCAAGGGCTCCCGCCAAGTAGTGGAACAGCTGCAAAAGCTGGTCAGCGAAAACAACCTGAAGAACCAGGTGGAGCTTGCCGGAACCTTCTGCATGGGCAAATGTCAGCAGGGCGTGTGCGTAACGATTGACGATGTATTCTATTCCGTCAGCCCGGATACCGTGGACAGCTTCTTTGCGGAAAACGTGCTTGCCCGTCTGCACTGAGCGGATGCAATTTGAAAAATATCAAGATCGGCTGTTAAAAAATTGTTTGACAGCCTGAAAACGCCAGCCGTAAGGACTGGCGTTTCCCCGTAAACGGATGTATAATACCTTGGCTCGGTAAAGCATGGCAATCGTGCCTTGCCGGGTATGATCCCCAACAGGAGGAATCCGCCATGGCCGATTGCCTGACGCTGAAGAAATCGAACTGCAAGAACTGTTACAAGTGCATCCGCCACTGCCCGGTCAAGTCCATCCGCTTCTCGGGCAACCAGGCCTATATCATCGGCAACGAGTGCATCCTGTGCGGCCAGTGCTTTGTTGTCTGCCCGCAAAACGCCAAGGAGATTGTGGACGAAACCTCCAAAGTACGGGTGCTGCTGCAATCCGGTGCGCCGGTAATCGCCAGCCTTGCGCCCTCCTTTGCCGCAAACTACGAAGGTGTGGGCATTGAAAGCATGCGCAAGGCGCTGAAGCAGTTGGGCTTTGCCGATGCGGAGGAAACCGCGCTTGGGGCAACCGTGGTAAAGCGCGAATATGAGCGCATTCTGCGGGAGGAGAAGCCCGATGTACTGATTTCTTCCTGCTGCCACAGTATTAACCTGCTGATTCAAAAGTATTATCCATCCGCCCTGAGCTGCCTTGCCAAGGTAGCATCCCCCATGCAGGCCCACTGCAAGGATATCAAGCGGCGTTATCCCGATGCAAAAACCGTGTTTATCGGCCCCTGCGTTGCCAAGAAGGACGAGGCCGGCTACTACCAGGGCATTACCGATGCCGTGCTTACCTTTGAGGAGCTCAGCCGCATGCTGGATGAGCAGGGCATTGTGCTCGAGCAGACACGGGATCACACGGAGGAAAGCCGCGCGCGCTTCTTCCCCACCACCGGCGGCGTGCTCAAGACCATGGTGCAGGATGCACCGGGCTACACCTATCTGGCACTGGACGGGGTGGAAAACTGCAAGGCTGCTCTGCATGATATTGAAAGCGGCAAGGTGCATAACTGCTTTATTGAAATGTCCGCCTGCGTTGGCAGCTGCATCGGCGGCCCCATCATGGAAAAGCAGCATCATACACCGCTGAAGGATTATCTGTCCATTGCCGATTATGCGGGCACGCGTGATTTTGATGTAGAGCAGCCCGATGAAATCAGCCTGGTCAAGCAGTTCAAATGGATTGAGCGCAAGGCGCAGATGCCCTCCGAGGCCGAAATCGAGCAGATCCTGCGGGAGCAGATGGGCAAGGTGAAGCCTTCCGATCAGCTGAACTGCGGCTCCTGCGGCTACAACACCTGCCGTGAAAAGGCCATTGCCATCTATCAGGGCAAGGCAGAGGCCAGCATGTGCCTGCCTTTCCTGAAGGAAAAGGCGGAATCCTTCTCAGACAGCATCGTCAATAACTCCCCCAACGGGCTGATTGTGCTCAACGACAATCTGGAGGTACAGCAGATCAACAACGCCGCCCGCCGGATTATGAACATCCGCGCCGCATCCGATGTGCTGGGCGAGCCCGTGGTGCGCATCATGGATCCCACAATCTTTATGCAGGCGCGCTCCACCGGGCGCGATATCCGGGATCACCGTGCCTACATGCCCGAATATCACCGCTATGTGGAGCAAACCGTGGTCTATGACCGCGAGTACCGCCTGCTGATCGGCATTCTGCGCGATGTCACCGATGAGGAAACAGCGCGTGAAAAGAAGGAATCCATCAGCCGCCAGACGGTGGAAATTGCCGACAAGGTGGTCGATAAGCAGATGCGCATCGTGCAGGAGATTGCCTCCCTGCTTGGCGAAACCGCCGCGGAAACCAAGATTGCCCTGACCAAGCTGAAGGAGTCAATATCGGATGAATGATCTTTGCGCGGATATCGGCTATAAAAGCATCAACCACTACGGTGAACAGCTGTGCGGCGATCACGTGGATGTGGTGGAGCAGGGCGAAAATTCCACCGTCATCGTGCTGGCGGACGGCCTTGGCAGCGGCGTAAAGGCCAGCATTCTTTCCACCCTGACCAGCAAGATTATTTCCACCATGATGGCCGAAGGACTGAGCCTGGAGGACTGCGTATCCACCATCGCCGCAACCCTGCCCGTATGCTCCGTGCGCGGGGTGGCGTATTCCACCTTTACCGTCATGCACCTGATTGATAATCAGCGCATGGAGATCATGCAGTATGACAATCCAAGCGTGATCATGCTGCGCGATGATGCAAACTTTGAATACCCCAAGACCGAGATGAACATCGGCGGCAAAAAAATATACCGCTCCGTCATCAAGCTCCAGGAAGGGGATATCTTTGTGGCCATGAGCGACGGCTGCCCCCACGCGGGCATCGGCATGGCCTACAACTTCGGCTGGAAGATGGAAGATATCATCGCCTTTGTGGAAACGCTGGCCCCGGTGGGCTATACGGCCAAAACCCTGTCCACCATGCTGGTGGATGAGTGCTACAAGCTCTACGGCAAGCAGCCCGGCGATGATGCCACGGCCTGCGTTGTACGCCTGCGCAAGCGCGTGCCCATGAACATGCTCTTCGGCTCCCCCGCCAACCGCGATGATGACAGCCGCATGCTTTCCCTGTTCTTTTCCAAGGAAGGCAAGCACATCGTCTGCGGCGGCACCACGTCCACCGTGGTTGCACGCTATCTGCACAAGGAGCTGCGCCCCAGCCTGCAATTTATATCCGATGATATTCCCCCGACGGCCGAAATTGAGGGCGTTGATTTGGTCACGGAGGGCGTAATCACGGTAAACAAGGTGGTTTCCTACGCACAGGATTACCTGCAGAATAACGAAAGCTATTCCCAGTGGGCCTATAAGCAGGACGGCGCCTCCCAATTGGCAAGGCTGCTGTTTGAAGAGGCAACGGACATCAATTTTTTTGTCGGCCGTGCGATTAACCCTGCGCACCAGAACCCCGACCTGCCGATTAATTTTTCCATCAAAATGAACCTGGTAAAGGATCTGTGCAGCTGCCTGCAAAAGATGGGCAAGCGGGTCAAGGTAAGCTATTTCTAATCCGAAAGGAGCATGCGCATGCATAAGTTTGATACAAAAGTACAATACCTCAAATATAAGGTGCTGCGCGAGGTGGCGCGTCTGGCATGGAATGATACCCTGCTGGAAAACGTAATGGACATTCCCAAGACAATCGTGCCCGGCAAGCAGCCCACCATGCGCTGCTGCGTGTACAAGGAGCGTGCCATCCTGGGCGAACGCGTCAAGATGGCCATGGGCGGCAACTCCGAAAATCCCAATGTGATTGAAGTAATTGACATTGCCTGCGATGAGTGCCCCGTCGGCGGCTATGAGGTTACCAATGCCTGCCGCGGCTGCCTGGCGCACCGCTGCGAGGATGCCTGCCGCCGCGGCGCCATCAGCTTTGACCAGAATCACGTGGCTCACATTGACAAGAGCAAGTGCGTGGAATGCGGACAGTGCGCCAAGGTCTGCCCCTACACGGCCATCGTCAGCCGCAAGCGTCCCTGCCAGAATGCCTGCAAGGTGAAGGCCATTTCCATGAACGATGAAAAGGCCGCCACCATTGACAACAGCAAGTGCATCAGCTGCGGCGCGTGCGTGTATCAGTGCCCCTTCGGCGCAATCACGGACAAGTCCTATATGCTCAATGTGATTGACCTTCTGCGCAAAAGCGAGCAGGGACGCAGCTACAAGATTTATGCCATCGTAGCCCCCTCCATTGCAAGCCAGTTCAACTACGCAAAGCTCGGGCAGGTGATCTCAGGTCTCAAAAAGCTGGGCTTCCACACCGTGGTGGAGGCTGCCCTTGGCGCAGATATGGTGGCCGAGGCAGAATCCCGCGAGCTGGCCGAAAAGGGCTTTTTGACCTCCTCCTGCTGCCCTGCATTTGTTGCCTACATCCGCAAGAGCTTCCCGCAGCTGCTGCCCATGGTGTCCCACAATCCCTCGCCCATGGTTGCCATCGCACGCTTTATCAAGGAAACCACCCCCGATGCCAAGGCCGTTTTTATCGGCCCCTGCACGGCCAAAAAGGCGGAGGCGCAGCTGGATACGGTCAAGCCCTATATCGACGCCGTGCTTACCTTTGAGGAGCTGCAGGCGCTCTTTGACAGCAAGGACATCGATATTACCACGCTGCCCGAGGACCTGCTGGACAACGCATCCTATTTCGGCCGCATCTTTGCCCGCAGCGGCGGATTGAGCGATGCGGTGGCCGAAGCACTCAAGGAGCAAAACATTGATTTTGAGGCAAATCCCTGCGTGTGCGACGGCATCGAAGCCTGCCGCATGGCCCTGCTGAAAAAGAGCAAGAATGCGCTGGATGCAAACTTTATCGAGGGCATGGCCTGCATCGGCGGCTGCATCGGCGGCGCGGGCTGCCTGACGCACGGGGAAAAGAACAAGGCTGAGGTGGACAAGTACGGCCGTGAAGCCTATGAAAAGACCATCGCGGACGCCACGGCGATGCTGAAATAATCAGGAACCGAACAGACGGGAGACGCTCGGCATTCGAGTGTCTCCCGTCTGTTTATTCAGATTTAAGATTTTCAGTTTACGGGATAACATCCCGAAAGTACATTTTTAAGGATACCAAGGGCACTCGCGTTCACCCCGCCTGCCGACATGCTGTAAATTTCAAACGTTATGACACAGCCGCTGATCACGGTGGCGGCAAAATAGCTGCCGCCCGTGCTGACATCGGAAAGCAGGAACAGGGCATAGGCTTGACCGTTTACCGTGCAGCTGCCCTGGTCGGATACCCCGTAGCGCGCATAGCGGTTCATCAGGTAGGGCGTCAGTTCGGACAAATCTCCATTGCTCATGGTTTGGGTGGTGCCGTCGGTAAACATGCCGCAATCGATGGAATAGGTATCGTCGTAAAGCAGGAAAAACCATGCCTGATTGCCGCGGTTGCTGCTTAGATAGCTGTCCTGATCCATGCGGTAGCGGGCAGAGTCGCAGCTGAAGGTAAACAGCGTGCTGCCATTGTAGCTGCCTGTATAGGCACAGGCCAGCGTAGGCAGGCACAGCAGCAGGCACAGCAGCATCGCAAATCGCTTTTTCATAGGCAGCATCCTTTCCGTACGGTTCGGTTTTCGCAGGCTGCGTTATCGTTCGATGTGTTCAAAGAAGTCATTTCCGGTGGCGTCCTCCCCCACCGTGGAGTAGCACAGGGTATAGAGCGTGCTGTCGCTGCGGGAGCCCTTGGCGGCCACCTTCCAATCGGCAACGGCCTGAGAAACGTGCAGCGCGAAGGCGCGGGAGGCAACTTCCATGCCCGTTGCGCCATCAAAGGCGGAAAGCGGAGTTGACCAGTCCATCACGGTGGTAGGCGTTTTGCCCAGGTGGCGGTACAGCTTTTTGACCTGCCATGCACCGTATGCCTGCACACTTTGCTCATCGTAAGTCTCATCGGCAGCCAGCTGCACAGCGGTGTAAACGGCATCGGATGTAACCATATGCTGATAATGGCCGTACTCGCCGTTGATATCATGGGTGACAATCACCTCGGGCCGATAGCGCCGAATGGCGCGTACGATGCGCAGATAGGTTTCGTCCTCGCCCCATTTTTTGTAGACAGCAGCCATGCTTTTTGCATGGCCGTCATAGAAATCGCCGATATCGGGATAATTGCGCACTCCGCATTCCCACAGTCCGCCCAGCAGCTCCAGCCGGCGGGAGGGCTGACCGCAGGTCATGTACATCACCTGCACCGCATAGCCAAGCTCCCCGGCATAGGTGGGAATGGTGCCGCCGAACCACAACAGCTCATCATCCGGATGGGCAGCAATCACCAGCAGGTCCGCCTTCTCCCAAGCAGGCTGCCATGCGCCCGCCTGTTCGGGCAGACCCTCACCCGGGGCAAATACGTAAATCTCACGCAGGGAAAGCTTGGCCTTTTTTTCGTTCTCGTAAAACAGAATGCGGAAAGGTTCGCTCCGCTGCGGGAAGGATGCATAACCCTGCGCATACTCGGCATCGTACACGGCAATGTCCTGCCATGCGCCCTGCTCATCCTGCGCCTGTACGCGGTAGGGCAGAATGTATTCGCCGTACTGCACGCAGACGGCATCCACGCTTTGCCCCATTGTGTCGATGTGGAAAACATAGCTGTCCGAATCGCTCATTTCCACGGGATCCAGCATGCTGCCGTTGTTTAGACGGTAGGCACGATCGGTACCGTTGGCAAAGTAAATGCGGCAGGAGCGGTTGATCTGCCTGCCATCCTCCGCCGATACGCAGACGGGCAGCGCAAGCAGCAGACACAGCAGCAGACACAGGCATGTTTTTTTCACTTTGCGTCAGCTCCTTTTTCGCCGCACCGGTTACCGGGCGGTGCTTAAATCCTCCGCGGGAATGTTCTCAAACAGGTCATTTCGGGCGGTATCCTCGCCGACCGTGGTATAAACCAGGGTGTACAGGCAGGGAGAGTGCGCGTCATCCTGCGCAATCATAGCCCCCGCGGTAATGCTCTCATACTTTTCGTAGGCATCGCAGGCAATCTGATAAGCCGTTTTGCCGTCAAAGGCGGAAAGCGGCATGTCCCAGCTGATGCTGATGGGATCGTCACCCTCATGGAAGTACAGTTTTTTCACCTGCCATGTGCCGTACATGGAGACGCTGTCGGTATCATAGCTTTCGTCCGCCGCCTTTTCCACAGCACGCAGCAGGGAACGCGCACAGGCCATGTGTACGCCGTGCCCGTCCTCTCCAGATATCGCATGGGTGACAACCACCTCAGGCTGATAGCGCCGAAGCAGCTGCACAACGTAGCGGTCGGTGGCCTCAATGCCGCCCCACTGAGAGAAAGCTTTGGAGGCCTGCGTGGTTTTCAAATCCTCAAACTGCCCGATATCGGGATAGGTGCGAAGCCCGCAGGCGTACAGGGCGTTGAGCATCTCCAGCCTATGACAGGAATTGACCATGGTCATGGTGGCAACGGCAACGCTGCAGTTTTTTTCTGCCCCATAGTAGGGCACAAGGCCGCCGAACCACTGCAGTTCATCCCCGGGATGCCCGGCCAGCACCAGCAAATCCGCCTTTTGTACGCTGTCCTCCCAGATGTTTACGATGCTGTCGTCCCGCTCCCCCTGACCGAAGAGATACAGCTCCCGAATAAACAGTTGCTGGGGTTTTTCGCCCGGTTCAAAGCGCAGGCGGAACTGCGTCAACGGCTCAAACTGAAGGTAGGCCTGCGCATAGGACTGATTCCAGCTGACCAGGTCCACCCATTCGCCGTTGTAGGGAATCTGCACGGTAAAAGGCATGATGTTGTTGCCGAAATCGATATATACAGCCGAGCATACCTCGCCGTCCTGCATTTCGATTTCGATCACAGGCTCGGCGCTTTTTTCGGTCTGCAGCGCGGTGGAAAGGTCACGGTCCAGCATCCGCTCCAATGTACCGTTGTTCCGTGTTGCGGTGATCTGCGCGCTCTGCGTTACATCCTGCGCGGTATCCGCCAGCGCAGGCAGGCACAAAAGCAGGCACAGCGCGATCATCGGCAGGAGCATTTTCAGCCGTTTCATGCTTCCTTTTCGCAGGCGGCCTTTAGGGCACGGCAGCAAATGGCCGCGGCAGCCGTCAGGCAGATGGCATCGGTCATGTAGCCGAACCAGAAGGGCATATCCTGATAGATTTTGCCGTCCAGCAGGAATTCCACCAGCCCGCATACGGCCAGCAAAGCGATAAAGCCGACGGCGGAGAGCAGCTTGCGCACAAGGCTCCAGTTGGAGTGAATCAGGCAGGGAATCAGGATGCACAGCAGCACGATGCCCGCAAATGCCATCACATCGCGCAGGAAGTCGATTTTAAGCACTTCATCCCGGCGTGCACTTTCAAAGAAGATCTGCGCGCAGGCAACGATTACAATGCCGACGCCCGCCGCAAAGCCGCGTCCGCGCTTGCCCAGCGTCTGCGTATAGACCGAGGCAATCAGCGCCACCAGCGCCTCGCCCATGTGCACGGCATAGGTGCTCTCGCCGTACAGACCAACGCGCGCGATGGGCGCAAACTGAAGCCCCTCAACGGTCACTTCAAAGCCCGTGCCGTTCAGCGTGCTGCCCTCGCCGAAGCGGGCCATGGCCAGAACCATCAAAAGCCCGGGCACAACCCAGTCCAGCAGATCCAGGAAGGAAACCTTTTCAATTTTTGCCGTCAGCAGGGCGGCCAGTGCCAAGCCGATGGTGACGCCCATGATGGAAAATCCGCCGTAATCAATGCGCAGAATGAAGTCAAAGCCGTTGTCCAGCAGCAATACGACATTGCACAGGCAGTACACAGCACGGCCGAAAATCACCGCCAGCGGAATGCCCAGCACGGGGAAGAGCAGCACGGCATCCGCACTGCCGTGCGTGCGGCGGGCACGATTGACGGCCATCAAAACGCCAATGAGCGTACCCAGCGTTACAAACAGGGCATAGGCCGTTACGTCACGGCCGAAAAGGGTAAAGAGTGCAGGCTTTGTCAGTTCCTCAAACACGGAAAGCTCCTTTCCTTTGCGGATAACCGCAAGCGGGTTTATTCACTGTAGATGGATACAAAGTAGAGGATATCGCTTAAATCCCGTACCTTGGGGTTGGTCAGGCTGTTGATTTTTTTGTTGTGGAAAATCATGGTGGTGGAGCCGCCGCCGTCAATGTTGAAGGCCAGCTGAATTTCGTATCCGTCCAGCTTGCTCTCCACCTCCTGCAGACATTCCTCAAATTGCTGCAGGGTCATGCCGCTGCTGTTATCATCCAGCACGCTGTCGCAGCTGACAATCAGGTACGTCAGCGTATCCAGCTGGCATACCGCCATGCGCGCGTACTGCTTGGCACCGGCAAGCTGGAAAAAGTTCTGCACGGTGTCCTGGTGCATCCTGCGCCATTCGCCATCCTGCTTATAGACCGGGCCGAAATTAAAGCTGTTGATCACCGTCAGGTCGGGATGCTCCGAAAGCCATGCCTCCACCTTTTTCTTGGTGGGCTCAATAATGGCGTGCATATCCCCGTTCTGGTCAATCATCAGCACGTCCCATTCGCTGCTGGGCCGCATACGGTACTGCACGCCCTGCCGCACCAGATATCCGTAATCATAATAGTTATGATAATCGGCATTGATGGCAAAGACGGCGTTGTTTGCCTTGGCGATGGTTTCACCGGGCACAACCTGGCCGGAATTGTATTTGTAGGCAAAGGCCGTGCGGATCTGGCTGGGATCGGCAATCTTGACTACCGCGTAGACATAGTCCGTATCGTGTATGCGCCCCGATCCGATATCCACGGTAATGGAAGGATCCTCATAATGGGTATCGGAGGTGTAGCACTGCTCATCGGGTGCTTTTGCGGCCTCATTCAGGGCAATGGGAGTAATCTCTCCCAGCGCGGGAAGGGCAAAAAGCAAAAGTACGCAAAGCATGACAATCATGCGCCGAAGCGTCTTATTTTTCTGCATTTTCATTCCTCCTGCCATGCGGTTACAAAGTAGATAATATCGCTGAGGTCACGCCCGCGGGCATTGCCGGTAGGGTTGATCTTTTGATCATGAAAGATGACGGTGGTGGAGTTGCCGCCGTCCAGGTTGTAGGCAAAGCGGATCTGATATCCGTCCAGCTTGCTTTCGGCTTCCCGCAGGCAGTCGGTAAACTCTAAAAGCGTCATGCCGCGGCTGCCATCATCCTCCGGGCTTTCGCAGGCGACAATCATGTAGGTCAGCGTGTCCAGCTGGCAGATGGCCATGCGGGAGGCATATTTATCCCCTTCGATGCGGTAGAGGTTCAGCATGTTTTCCCGCGTTACCTCACGCCATTCCCCATCCTGCATCAGCACGGGGCCGAAGTTAAAGGTATCCACGATGGTAAGGGAGGGGTTTTCCTGCTGCCACTCGGTTATCTTCCGATCCTCCGGCTCCACAATGCCGTGCATGTCGCCGTTCTGGTCAATGATCAGCACATCCCAGTTGGCATCGGGACGGTTGCGGTAATTGATGCCCCGGCGGGTCAGATAGCCATTTTCGTACATGGTATGATAATCGGCATTGACGGCAAGAACCGCGCGGTTTGCCTTGGCAATGGTCAGCCCGGGGACGGCCTTGTGGTAATTATAGCGGTAAGCCATCGCCGTGCGCAGCTGAGAGGGCCGACTGATTTTGATGACCGCGTACATGTAATCCGTCTCGTATATCCGTCCGCCGGTGTACACCTGCACCGAAATGGTAGGATCCTGATACTGCGTATCGGACAGGTAGTACTTTTCCTGCGGCAGCGGAGGCAGTTCGGCGGTATCCGATGCTGCCGTATCTGCCGCAGCAGGCAAGGAAAACAGGCAGACAACCAGTGCAAGCAGGATGCAAAGCGGGCGATGGTGCAAGGGGACCAGCTCCTAACGGCAATCATTCAAGGTGCGCGAAAGCCGCGCGCCTCAAAAAGGCGCACGGCTGAAAGGCCTGGATTATTCGTCAGCCTGCCATGCACTGGCAAAATAAATGCAGTCCGGCACACTGCGCTTTTTGGGGTTGGTAGGGGCGTTGATCTTCTCATTATTAAAGGCAAATGTGCAGGAAGAACCGCCGTCCAGGTTGAACGCCGTCTGGATGGTATAGCCATCCAGCTTGGTTTCCACCTCGCGCAGGCAATCGTAGAACTCATTCATGGTCAGGCCAACACTGCCCTCGTCCTCGGGGCCTTCGCTGGTGACGCACAGGTAGGTCAGCTCGTCCAGTTGGCAGAAGGCAATGCGCTGAGCCTGCTTATACGTGCCGATGTAATCGGTATTGAGATTCTGCTTCAGGGTGTTGAAGTCCTCGCGGGTGCGCTCGCCGTCCTGAATGATGACGGGGCCAAAGTTCCAGCTGTTGACAATCGTAAGGCCCTCGGCCTCGGCCTGGGTCAGAAATTCGTCCACCTTGTCCTTTGTAGGCTCAACCATGGCGTGAAAGTTGCCGTTCTGGTCTACCATCAGCAGATCCCACGTTTTGGTGGGGCGGGTGCGGTATACCTTGCCCTGACGTACCATGTAGCCGCCGGTATGCCAAGAGTGGCTGTAATAATCCCCGTTGATGGCGAAAACAGCATTCACTCTCTTGGCCATGTCCGCCACGCGCTTGCCGTCGCCCGGGCTGGAATAGTTATAGGCAAAGGCCGTGCGCAGCTGGCTGGCATTGGCGATTTTGATGACGGCATAGACATAGTTGGTATCATAGATCCGGCCGCCCCAGTAGATATCCACGGTGATGGAGGGATCCTCGTAATGCGTATCGGAGGTATAGTTGGCCGGATCGTATTCAAGTCCGCCCGACTGATCGATGGGCAGGGTGACGATCTCGGCAAAGGCATCATAGGTGTTAAGCGGCGAGGGTACAAATACCAGCATCAGTGCCAGAAGTACGGCAATCGCCAGGATTTTCCAAACATTCTTCAGCATGTGTCATTTCCCTTCCGCCCGCGCCTTTTCTTCGCGGGCAACTCGATTAAGTATACCATAATGCCGCCCACGCGTCCATAGTTGATTTTGACCGTTTGGCCGCAGCACGCAAGGTTTTACATTTGCATCGGCCATATGCGGCTCGGCAATATGAACAATCCGTAATAATCGCGGATTTGCTTGCCATTTG
This sequence comes from bacterium, assembly GCA_963624325.1. Taxonomy (GTDB): domain Bacteria; phylum Bacillota; class Clostridia; order Christensenellales; family Aristaeellaceae; genus SFMI01. Next base: position 779 of record CAVFPH010000052.1, on the reverse strand, counting down.
TGCCGCTGTTATGCTATAATTCACAGAAAGCAAATAAGCCTATGCTTGAAAGGAGCCTTTCCCGATGAAATCCAAGCTTTCCCGCGTTGCCGCCTTTGTCCTGTGCATGCTGCTTGCCCTGTCCGTGGCCGTCTTCGCCATGGCTGAAGGGGATGCCGTTGCTGCCTCCGATGCTGCCGCCACCACTGCCGATGCCGCGGCAACCGATACCGCCGCCGCTACCGAAGAAATCAGCATGACCGCTCAGCTGCTGTCCACCTTTGTGCCCATGATCCTGATTGTGGTGGTCTTCTGGGTATTCCTGATCCGCCCCCAGCGCAAGAAGGATAAGAAGATTAAGGAAATGCTGGCTGCCCTGAAGGTGGGCGATCGTGTATGCACCATCGGCGGTATCTATGGCACCATCACCAACATCCGCGATGAGAACACCGTTACGCTGGCTGTCGGCCCGCAGGATGTCCCCGTTGTGTTTGCTCGCTGGGCAATCCGCAATGTAGAGGAAATCACGGTGGAAAACGATACCGAAGTGCTGGCGTAAGCGTGGAGCACGAACACAAGCCAAATGCAAGCGGCGTGACCATAACGGCCACGCCGCTTTTTGAGTGTCTATAAAGGCGGCGCCCACCTGGCGGTATAGAACCATTGCCCATTTTCTTGGTAAAGGAACAGCCGCTGCGGAAAATACCGCGGCGGCTGTTCCTTTTATAGAATATCTCAGTCGGCGCTGAGCACCACGCGGTACTCGCATTCCACGGTTTCGGGAGTGGCGATAAAGCGGT
>CAVFPH010000051.1:0-14652 GCA_963624325.1 bacterium | reverse complement strand
TGCGGATTTAACAAGGCGGCGCTCGCGCCCGCCTTGACCACCCGCTGAGTTACTCCTGCTTTTACGCTGACCTTAATAGATGGTTCTTTGTTACTTTCTTGGCACAAGAAAGTAACGTCCCTCTCGTCCTCGTAACCCCAAGGAGGTGGATGTATGTCCGAAACGCTGCTGATTACCGGTTTTGATCCCTTTGGCGGGGAGCGCATCAACCCGGCGTGGGAGGCGGCACGGCGTGTGCCCGAAAGGGTGGGGCGCTTTCATGTGCGTGCCCTGCAGGTGCCCACGGTATTCGGGGAGGCGGCGCGGCTGACGATTGCCGAGGCGGAGGAAGTGCAGCCTGCCGTGATCCTGTGCATCGGGCAGGCGGGCGGGCGCGCGGCGGTGACGCCCGAGATGATCGGCATCAACCTGCGCTATGCGGCCATCGCGGACAACGCGGGCAGCCGTCCGCAGGATGTTCCCTGCGCAGCGGGCGGGCCGGATGCGTACTTTTCCACCCTGCCGGTAAGGAAAATGGCGCAGGCCATCCAAGACCGCGGGATATCCGCCGCGGTATCCTGCACGGCGGGCACGTTTGTGTGCAACGATCTGCTCTACTGCCTGCTGCACCGCTATCATGATACGCCCGTGCGCTGCGGGTTTATCCATGTGCCTTTTCTGCCCGAGCAGGCGAAAAGCGGGCAGGCATCCATGCCGCTTGACGATATCGTGCGCGCCCTGTGCGCGGCGATTGAAGCGCTGTAGGAGGGGGAGTTTGATGCGCAGGGGGATTGCGCTGGCGCTGCTGGCCGCGGCGCTCTACGCGCTGAATGCGCCGCTGTCCAAGCTGCTTTTGGTGTCCGTGCCGCCCACTGTCATGGCGGGGCTGCTCTACATCGGGGCGGGGATCGGCATGGTGCTTATTGCCCTTTTTCGGCGTCTGCGGGGAAAGCAGGGGCGGGAATTGCGCCTGACACGGCGGGAATTGCCCTGGACGGCGGCCATGATCCTGCTGGACATTGCCGCGCCCGTGTGCCTGATGCTGGGGCTGAAATCCACCTCGGCGGCGGCGGCCTCGCTGCTTAACAATTTTGAGATTGTGGCCACGGCGATCATCGCCCTGGTGATTTTCGGGGAGTCCGTCAGCCCGCGGCTGTGGGCGGGCATCCTGTTTACGGCGGTCAGCTGCGCCATCCTGTCGGTGGAGGACGCGGCAAGCCTGCGCTTTTCGGCGGGATCGCTGCTGATATTGCTGGCGTGCGTGTGCTGGGGATTTGAAAACAACTGCACGCGGCGGCTGTCGGGCAAGGATCCCCTGCAGATTGTGCTGCTGAAGGGCATTTTTTCGGGCACGGGCTCGGTAATCATCGCTCTGCTTTGCGGGGAGAGGATGCCCTCGCTTTCCCTGATTCTGCCCGTGCTGGCGGTAGGGTTTGTGGCCTACGGGCTCAGCATTTACTTTTACGTGTATGCCCAGCGGCTGCTGGGCGCGGCGCGCACCAGCGCGTACTACGCGGTATCCCCCTTTATCGGGGCGCTGCTGTCGCTGATCATCTTCCGCGAGGTGCCGCAGGCAAGCTATCTGGCGGCGCTGGGGATCATGATCGCAGGTGCGTGGCTATGCTCATCGGACGAGCCGTTATTCCGTTGAAAATCTGCGATTTTCAACGGGTTATTGCAGATTTTCCTGTGCGCAAAGCGCACGGCCGGAAAATCTGAGAGGAATGAAAATTCGCTCTCGGAGGGAACCTCCTTCGCGAATTTTCCCCGCCCGCGCGGCAAAGCCCCGCGATACGAATTAACAAGGCGGCGCTCGCGCCCGCCTTGACCACCCGCCAAGTTACTTCTGCTGTCTTGCTTGGAAGGGGCGTACCAAAAGGCTATGCTCGTCGGACGAGCCGTTATTCCGTTGAAAATCTGCGATTTTCAACGGGTTATGGCGGATTTTCCTTTGTTACTGCAACCGATAGGAGGTTTTATATGATTACCGCGGTACTCTTTGACATGGACGGACTGATGTTTGACACCGAGCGGCTGTTCGGCAAGCTGGCAGGCGAGGTGGCGCACTCCCTGGGGTATGAACTTACGGAGGAGATGATCCTGCACACCCTGGGCACCAGCGAAAAGGCGGTGGACGAATACCTTTCGCCCCTGATTCCCGCCTACCGTCCCGAGGACTTTTGGCCTGCCTACCGCGCGGCGGGCAACCGCTATGTGGCGGCGCACGGCGCGCCCGAAAAGCCCTACCTGAAGGAGACGGTGGAGGCTTTCCGTCAGGCGGGACTGCGCATGGCGGTGGCATCGGGCAGCCCGACCAGCGAGGTGGTACGCAACCTGGCCAGCGCCGGCATCAGCGATTATTTTGAGGCGCTGGTGCCCTGCGATATCGGCCTGCCCAGCAAGCCCGCGCCCGACATGTTCCTGCGGGCGGCCGAGCTTTTGAACGTGCCCATCAATCAGTGCGCGGTGCTGGAAGACTCCCCCAAAGGCCTGCGCGCGGGACGCGCGGCGGGGGCGTTCACCGTGATGGTGCCCGATATGCAGCCCTACACCCCCGAGCTTGCGCCCTTCTGCGACGCGGTGTGCGAGAACCTGCGGGAGGCGGCGCGGATCATCCTATGCCGATAGCCATTGTGTGCGCGGGACGCCTGCGCGAAAGCTATTGGCGGGATGCCGCCGCCGAGTATCAGAAGCGCATGAGCCGCTACGCCAAGCTGGAAATCATTGAGGTGCCCGATCAGCCCGAAAGCGAGGGCGCGCAGGCCATGAAAAAGGAAGGCGCGGCCATGCTTGCCCACATTCGGGCGGATGACTACGTGGCGGCGCTGTGCATTGACGGCAAAATGACGGACAGCCCCTCCCTTGCCGCCTTTTTTCGGGAGCGCGCCATGCGCGGGGCGCGGGTGGTGTTTGTCATCGGCGGATCGCTGGGGCTGGACAGCGCGGTGATTGCCCGCGCGGACTGCCGGATATCAATGTCCCCCATGACGTTTCCGCATCAATTGGCGCGGGTGATGCTGCTGGAGCAGATCTACCGCGCCCACAAAATCAACGCAAACGAAAGGTATCACAAGTAATGCAGCTGAAAACCCTGCGCCTGCACGATTTCCGCAGCTATCATCAGGTGCTGCTGTCGCCGCCCGAGGGGGTTACGGTGTTTGTGGGCGAAAACGGCGCCGGCAAAACCAACCTGCTGGAAGCGGTGCATTTGTGCTGCCTGGGGCGCAGCCACCGCACGGCCAATGATCGGGAGATGATCCGCGCGGATCAGGAAACCGCCGCCGTGCAGGTGCGCGTGCAGCGCGGGGACGGGGTGGACGAGGTGGGCGTGCGCCTGTACGCCCCCATGCAGAAAAAGCGCAAGCTGATATACATCAACGGCAAGACCGCCGCGCGCACGGGGGAGCTGATGGGGCATGTGACGTGCGTGATGTTCTCCCCCGAGGATCTGGACATTGTGCGCGGCGCGCCCCAGGGCAGGCGGCGCTTTACCGACATGCTGCTTTCCCAGTGCGGGGCGGGGTATTACTACGCCCTGCAAACCTACAATGCCGCCCTGAAGCAGCGAAACGCCCTGCTGCGTGACCTGTCCCGCGGCGGGAACCTTGCCCAGCTGGATGCCTGGGATGAGCAGCTGGCATCCGCCGCCGTGCCGGTGGTGCGCGCGCGGCAGTACGCCGCGCAGAATTTGAACAGCCTGGCCGCCGGGCACTATGCCTGCATCAGCGGGCGGGCGGAGGAGGGCTTCTCCCTGCGCTACAGCGGCTGCCTGTGCGAAAGCAGTCAGCCGCGGGAGGATTTTCTGCGCCTGCTGCACGCAAGCCGCGAGGAGGATCTTCGCCGCATGACCAGCACCGTGGGGCCGCATCGGGATGACCTGGTTTTGACCCTGTGCGGGCAGGAAATGCGCGCCTTTGCCAGCCAGGGACAGATGCGCACTGCCGTGCTTGCCCTGCGACTGGCCGAACTGGACATGCTGACCGCGCGGCAGGGGGAAGGGCCCCTGCTGCTGCTGGACGATGTGCTAAGCGAACTGGACCTTGGCCGCCGCGCGCGCCTGCTGGAGCGCATCCGCGGCGTGCAGACGCTGCTGACCTGCACAGACCTGTCCGACCTGACGGGCGCAAAGCCCCAGGCGGTGCTGAAGGTACACAACGGAGAAATAACGCAGGGCCGTTAAAAGTCTGACGACTTTTAACGGTTTTTTTTGCAGATTTTCAGCGGCTACCCGATAAAAGTTGAAAACTTTTATCGGTCACGGAGCGCTTCCAGCGCCTCCGTGATTGCTTTGGGAAAAGGCACGCCCAGCGCGGCGGCGTTTTCCAGGATGGACAAGCCTTCATTGGCGGCATAGAAGCCGATGGCGGCACTGCGGCACACGCCGCTGTCCCCCGTCAGGCGGTCAAGCGCCGTGGCGAGCATCACGATGACCACCATCATCATCTTTTTGCTGATGCCCGCAAACGCCGCCGAGGAGCGAAAGCCGCCCCCCTGCGTCTTGTCGCTCTTGCCCGCAAAGGCCGTCAGCAGCCCTGTCAGGCAGTCAAAGCCCATCAGCAGAAACATGACCGTCAGCGCGGCATCCCAGCCGCCGAGCAGATACACAAGGTAGGTGCCGATTGTTCCGATTGCCCCGATCAGGGGCTTTATGTATTTTTGCATACGATTTCCTTTCTGAGAAACGGGGAGAACGGTCCTTTCCTGCGATAAGAAAGGACCAAAGAACCATCTGTAAAAGCAGGGGTAAGCCTGATGAAAGCCGAATGGCTTTCATCGGCTTATTCATACGTGACCGTGAGAATGGGCACGTAGTCGCTTCCCAGCGCGTAAAACTGCGTATAGTGCGCCGAGCTGCTGCCGCTGTAGGCGGCGCAGGGCTCATACACGCCGATGCCATAGCCCTGCTGCACGCCCGCCATCAGGCCGGTTACGTCAAACGTGCCCTCGGTTTCGCGTTTGAGCGTTCCCGCGGGGTAGGCGGGCAGGGTTTCGGGGGCGATGAACTCCGGACGATAGGTGGTCTGCCAGTCGCTTTGCAGCAGCTTGACCGTGCCCAGATACACATTGCGCGCATCAGACGAGCCGCCGTTGGCGCGGCGGATGGTCAAGGTAGCCTGCCGCACCGTTTTGCCCTGCAGCGCCTGCGCGGCCTCCTCAAACCACAGGGTGCCGGTGTTGAAATCGTTGTACCCGCGGCGGTAGGCTTTGTACACGCCCTGCCAGATGAGGTTGTTTTCGGGGTAGGCCTTGCGGCTGGTGCCCGAATAGCTGCAGTGGAAGGAGGGCGCAAAGGTGCGGGTGATGGGGGTGCCGCCGGGAAGGCGCATGCCGCCCGCCGTCTGCGTGCCCAGCGCGCCCGTGCAATAGGATGCCTGCGAATCCTCCCCGCAGGTGCCGCCCAAAGTCATGGGGACGGTGCCCGAGACTGCAATGTGCGCCCCGCGCGCGCCCAGCGCCGCCGTGCCGAGGTTGGCGTTGGTGGCGGGGTTGCTGCCCGTGCAGCCGCCAAGGCAGTCCCGCAGGCAGGCGGTGCCGCCCAGCACGTGCAGGCAGGCCGTGTCCGCATACTCCAGGCCGCAGCCCGATACATCCGTATTGCAGCCCTGCGCCTGCAGGCAGTACGCGCTGCCGCCGCCGCTTTGCGTGCGCGCGCGGTCACCCGAAAGGTACAGGCGGCTGACGGTCAGCTGCTGTACGCATACGGCGGACAGGGGGATTTGCGCGTCCGCGGAATAGATACAGCCATCCCCCAAATTTACGGCTGTCAGGGTGACGCTGCCGCAGTTCTGCACGGTGACGGCGCCATTCAAATACGCGCCGCTTTCAAACAGGAGGATTATTTCTTCCCCGCAGAAGCCCGATACCGTGACGTTTTCGGCATAGCTGCCCGCGGGGATGCGCAGGGTGGTTTTGCGTGTCAGGTATTTGGGCAGGGCATCCAGGCTGGCCTGCACGCCGCCCTGCCACGGGGCGGTATCCGTCAGGCATTTCAGCATTGCGTTGGGGGCGGAAAAGCGCTCCCTGACCACCACGCGCAGGGCGCTTAGACCCTCGCCGTCCAGGCTCATGCGCTCCTCGCCGTCGGTGACGCCGCGGATTTGCAATCTGTCGGTGGCAATGTTGATATCCCCGCCCACCATGTTGATGGCATCCTGCGTAAGCTCCATATGGCTGTTGGTGCCGTCCAGCTTGCCCGCAAGCAAAAGGAGGGCGGCGTTATCCGATATTTCAATGCCCGTGCCGAAATCCGCCGTTACCTTATCGGGGGAGACCGTGCCGCCTGCCAGCACCTCCCCGCTCAGGCGGTTATCCTGCCCGGCGGCCTCCTTGGGCATTTGGTTCAGGGCGCGGACGATGGAAAACTCGGTGCCGCCCACAATCAGCCGATCGGTATCCAGCTTGCCGGCGGTGATGAGATCGGCCGACAGGCTGCCGATGACCCCGCTTTCGGCGGTGATGGTGCCGGGGGCGATTTTATCCGCCGTGATGCTGCGGGCGGCGATGTGCTCGGCATCCACCGCGCCGACGGCCAGATTGCGGGCGGTGATGACCCCATCCCCAAGCAGCCCGCCGCCCAAAAGCCCGCTGCCCGAGAGCGCCTGGGGCAGGCTGACGCCCGAGGCATCGGGATCGCAGGTGATGCGCGCCGTGCCCTCCTGCCCCATCGTCAATGTGCACTGCAGGATGCAGGAAAGGTGCGCGCGGCCGCGAAGATCTGTCCATTCCACGCAGTCCCCCGTCCGCAGGGTGGGATCGGCGGGCAGTTCGCCCTCAAAGGGCGTCAGCGTCATGCCGTGAAGCGATTTTAGGATGTTCTGCGCCATGGCATCGGCATCCCCGACGGCAAAGACCGCGCTGCCGCTGATTTCCAGCGTGTTGTCGGCGGCGGCGGGAAGGGCGGCATCAAAGGCGGCATCGGCCAAGACATTCCCCGCGGCATCGGTGACGCGCAGGCGGTTCAGGACAAAATCCGCGCAGGAGAGGGACAGGGAAAAGCAGCTGCCCGCCGTCAGGGTGCGCTCGGGTGCCTGCCACACGGGTTTCAGGCAAAGGCTGCCCTGCGGGGCAACATAGGCAAAGCAGCCCATGGCGCCGGCAACCATGCTGAGCGCGCGGCGCAGGGTGCAGCCCTCGCCCCAGTCGGGGGCGGCGGACAAGACGGCATCGGCATTGCAGGCAGGCAGGGTTTCGCAGGGGAGGCCGGTTTTTCGGATGATATTTTCCGCCAGCGCGCCCAGGGTTTGGGGGTAGGTCATATCATCCGAAAAGGGCACGGACAGGCAGGTGAGCATTTCGTCATAGCCCGAGAGGGTGATAGTATCCTCGCCCTCGCCGCTTTGGATATCGCGCACCAGAAAGCGCGCGCAGGGAACAGGATATTCCTGCCCGTCCGCCGCGGCGCAAAGGGTGATTTTCACCGCGGCGCCGCTCAGCGTGCGCGTGCCGAGGCGCTCGCCGCCCTGCAGCCACGCGCCGTTTGGATTAGCCAATGTGAGCCTGCCATAGGCGCTGAGCGCGCTGCCGCAGAGCATGGCGCCCTGCACGCCGCCTGTGACCTCAAAATCAAGGATATCCGAAGCCGTAAGGGGGATTTCGTAGCCCGTACACAGGGTGATGGTGCCGCAGGCGCTGAGCGTGCGGTTTTCCGCGTAAAAAGCCTGTTGGCAATTCATGTTCAGGCCTCCTGCAAGGTGATTTCAACGGCTGTCCACACAGGATCGCTGCCCCCGCGGTAAAGCCCGACGCTGCGCTTTTCGCAGTAGGCGCGCATTTCCCGCCCATCGCCCGTCACGGGGTCGGGGTAGCCCAGGGTGACAACGGCATCCCCGCACAGGATGGTCAGCAGGGCGGTCAGGTTTTGCGGCGTCATCACCGCCCAGCGGATGCGCACGCGGCGCTTGATGCCCGCGCGGGTGACGCACGCCGTGCCCGACAGCGTGCGGCGGACGGAGGAGAGCGCATCGCCGATTTCCACCGTCAGCGCGGTGGGATCGGGCAGGGATGCGCTGTTCAGGGTGAGTAAAGACATAAAAGCTCCTTTTTTGCCGTTGAAAATCTTTCGATTTTCAACGGGTATTGCAGATTTTCCTGTGAGCTGCGCTCACGGTCAGAAAATCTGAGAGGAATGAAAATCCGCTCTCGGAGGAGACCTCCTTCGCGGATTTTCCCCGCCCGCGCGGACGGCATTGCCGCTTTTTCACGGCTTCGCCCAATAGCTTGATCGGCAATGCCGATGGAAACAGGCGAAACCTGCCCCGCGATACGAATTAACAAGGCGGCGCTCGCGCCCGCCTTGACCACCCGCCAAGTTTGTTTTGAAGTGCAGTCCCGCTTGGCTGCTTATCGCAGAGTAATTCAGCGGGAGGCAACGGAGGGCGCGAGCGCCTCCGTTTATAACCCGGACCGGCGGCGTGTACGGCGGGAGGAGAAAATTTCCGAAGCAGGTTTCCTGCGAGAGGAAATTTTCATTCCTTACGGATTTTCTGCCCGTGCGCCATCGGCGCACAAGAAAATCCGCCAAACCCCGATAAAAATCCGCAGATTTTTATCGGAATACCCGTTAAAAGACCGCGAAGCGGACTTTTAACGGCCTCCCTTCATCATTAGTTTTTGCTTCACATTTCCCACCACCGCATTTGCCACGCGGGTGCTGTCGATATAGACCGGTACGGTAACGTTAAGCGAGGCGGACAGGCGGTTGACGGCGGCGGTAAGGGCATCGGCCAGGGCCTGCTGCGCCGAGGCGAGCGCCGCGCCCAGCTGCGCATCGTGGCCCGCGACGGCGGCGGCCAGCGTTTCGCCTGCGCCCGCAAGCGCGGCGGACACGGCATCATCCGCCGCGACGGTCAGGCGCATTTCCAGATCTGCGGGCAGGGAGATTGTCTGCGCGCCCTGCCCGCGCAGGGCATGCAGGCGCGTTTCCAGGGTGTCCAGTTTGCCGAAAACATCCCCCGCCTCGGCCTCCAGGCGCACGCACAGGGTATCCAGGGTGGTCATTTTTTGCCTCCCTTCGCCATGCCGCGCAGCAGGGACTGCATATCTTTATCGTCCATGGGGGCGGGGGTTTCGTGCCTATCCTTCAAAAAGCGCCAAATCAGGGCGAACGCGTCGGTATAGCCCATGTCAGGCAGTTCCGCCGCCCCGGGGCAGCCTGCACGCAGGGCGGCATGGGTGAGGCGCTCAACCCCTTCGCGGCTGATGTCCGCCCAGTCAAAGCCGCTGTCCCGAAGCGCCAGCGTCAGGGCGGAGAGCAGGGCATCCAGGGTATCCCGATCCTTTGCGGCGGCGGACAGCAGGCGCGCCGCCTGGGAAAGGGTCACGCTTTTGCGCTCCCCGGCCAGGGCGGCATAAAGCAAAAGCAATGTGCCGGGCATGCCCTCCGCGCACAGTTCCCGCAGGGGCTTGCCGCCGATTTCCCTTGCGCGCACGGCGCTTGCAAGGGTGATTCTCAGCGGCCAGGCACGGTTCAATATTTCAGCATAGCGGGGCATCATGCGCTCACGCTTTCTACGGCGCCGTTTAAGCGCAGGGTGCAGGCAAAGCTGACCGCGCCCTCCACCTGCGATGCGCCAAGGGACCAGCCCTTGACGAGCACGGGGAATTCAAAGGCCGTGCCGTCGGCAAAATCGACGCGCGCGACGGCCTCCCTGCCGCTGCTGTACAGGGTGCGCACCAGCGCCTGCCCGCCCGCGTCCTTTCGGTGGAAGCCCGTCAGGCGCATTTCGCCCGCGTCCCGCACCCCCTGCATATAAACGCGGCAGCCGTCCTGCCGATCCAGGGTGGTAATATCAATCATTTCGCTGTCGCAGGCGATTTCGCCGATGGAGGTCAGATATCCGATCTGCGTGCGCTCGCCGCCTGCGGGCGTCAGGGAAAACACCGTTCCCATGGTTTTTGTGGGCATGCTTTTTTCCTCCTTACTGATAGAGCGTGCCGTCCGCATCGCACAGCACGCGGTAGCGCATCACGCGGCGATGCACGCGCAGGGCGCTGTCGTAGAGATCCGTGCAGGATACGCGGCTGAAGCCCAGCGCGCCGACGGCCTCATCCACGCGTACCGACAGCGCGTGGGTATCCCCCGGGGCATAGGCGCGGATTTCAACGGTGTATTCCAGCGCGCTCAGGTAATCGCCGCCGTTGCAGCGCGCCTGCACGGCATTGCCGCTTTCGTACACCGCCGCGCTGGGGAAGGCCGCCGCGCGCGCGGGGTAGGCCTGCGTGCAGGGCACAACGGCGGATACCGCGCAGCGCAGGGTGTTGGTCAAATCGATCATCATAACTCCTTTCGGATGTGCCGTTAAAAGTCCGCGACTTTTAACGGATTTTTTGCGTTTTTCACTGTCAGCTGCGCTGACGGCCGTGAAAAACGTAAGGAATGAAAATTCGCTCTCGGAGGGAACCTCCTTCGCGAATTTTCTCCTCGCGCCGTACACGCCGCCGCTGCGGATTTAACAAGGCGGCGCTCGCGCCCGCCTTGACCACCCGCTGAGTTACTCTGCTTTTAAGTAGACATTGAGTGGTTTTGAGATGGTTCTTTGTTACTTTCTTTCCTAAAGAAAGTAACGTATCCAGCGTTTTCCCTCCGTCTCGTTCAGCGCGTTCGTCAGGTAATGCAGCCCGGGCATATGGATGGTGCCCAGTTCCACATAGGCGGCGTGGGGGTTTTCGGCGGTCACCTGCGCATAGCCGCGCGTGCCGTCAAAGGCGGCGTCCGCCAGAATGCAGTCTCTGAGGTGTCCGCCGTCGCGGCCGTCGCCCAGGGGGACGGCGGCGCGGGCGCGGATTTGCGCATCGCGGGCGATGTTTTGCAGGGCGTTTTCGATGCGCTTTTGCAGGTTCTTGCGATAGGCGGGGATGCCGATGCTACGCATTCGCGCCCGCCTCCTCCAGCCGTGCGCACAGGTGCAGGGGGTATCGGTCTATCCCGGCCACGCGCCAGGCGGGCAGGGGATCGGCCTCGGAGGCGTAGAGGCCGTCCCTTTCGCGGATATCGGCATCGGGGGAAAGCAGGAAGTCGGCCTCCCTTTGCCGGCAGAGCCCGGGGATGCGGGGCACATCACGGTTTGTGCGGGGGATCATCGTGCCGCGCAGGGGGCGGCGCTCGGGGGCGTAGCCTGCCGTGATCCCGCCGATGGCATCCTCTGTGGGCACGCAGCGGGCGGCATAGAGCACGCAGCGGGTGCGTCGGCGCGGGCGCATCATAGGCTCACCGTCCCGGCCAGGCGGAAGGGGCGCAGCAGGGTCAATATATCCTCGGGCAGGGTATCCACCGTGACGGTGACGCTGCCCTCGGTGCGTCGGCTTTCCCCCTCCATGCCCAGGCGGTTATACAGCACCGCCGCCAGGCGGCACTGCGCGCGGGAGAGGGCGCTTGGCAGCTCCTCCCGCCCGATATAGGCCAGCATCAGCGCGTTGGCATCGGCCAGCAGATCGCAGAGCAGTTCATCCTGCTTTTCATCCACATCCAGCAGCCTGTGCAGGCAGGCCAGCATTTCATCCAAGGTCATGCCCTTCGCCTGCCTTTACACGCCCGCGTTCACCGCAAGGGTGAGCGTTTTGACGGGCTTGTTTTCGCTGTCCAGCAGCAGCAGATGGCAGTACGCCTTGCCGCCCGCGGCCACCTGCGCGTCATTGCCGCCCCAGGGGGTGCCCGCGCTGTACACCGTATCGTAGCTGCCCTCCTCGGCGGCGGAGGCGTTCAGGGTATACACCCAGCGGCAGCCGGAGGGCGCCGTCCAGGCAGGGGGAATGACAATGCGCGTTTTGCCGCTGCCCGCCGCCGCGGTTTCAAAGCCCAGCTTCTGCGCATCCTCGGTAAGCACGCAAAGCCCCGTAAAGCGGGTGATGGCCACCACCTTGCTTTCGTCGTAGAGGTAGGGCACGCAGTGCAGGGAGGCAAAGATGTTATCGCGCATGTACTCGGGCTCGCGGTCGATTTCCACCATCGCGCCCTGCTTGTTGACCAGGCGCAGCGCGCCGGGCTTTACGATAAAATAGCTTTTCTCCTTGGTTTTCGGGTTCTCGCGCACCTTATTGGTGATGACGATTTCGCAGCCCCACACCTCGCCCTTGGCGCCGTGCATGACCAGCTCCTCGCCCATATCCCCGCGGCCGACAAAATCGGGATCCTTGCGCAGGGCGGCAAGGCCGGCGGCATCGGTCAACAGCACCTTGCGCCCCTCGGGATCCTCGCCGAACAGCGTCAGCGCGTCGGCAATCACATCGGCGCTCAGCGCCCCCGACACGTACTTGCGGGCAACGCCGGCATCATTCAGGCACTGGAAGAGATCGTCATCCACGGCATGATCCAGGGCGTGCGCCAGCTGGCGGCTGCCCTCGCCCACCGGATCGCCGTAGCCCGACAATCGCGCCTCATCGGTAATGGAGATGGCCTTGGCGTACTTTTGCACCGTGACGCTCTTCATGCTGGCCGTCAGTTGACCCGGGATCACCTGACCGTTTTCGGCCACCACGGCGGCCTTGCCGATGTAGGCAAACACGGGAAAGCGCAGGGTATCGCCCGGCTGACCCACCAGGGTATCATCCTGTTCGGTCAAAGGGAGCAGGGTGACACCGTCGCCCAGGCTGCTGTCAATCAGGGAGGAGACGACCTCGGGAATGATCATATTGGATACAGTGGTTACGGACATGTTCATTTACCTCCTTATTCGGTTAGGGTTGGGCATTTTTTTGCTGCTGATAGCGGCGGACGGCCTGCTGATAGCTAAGGCGCCTGCCGCCTGTTTCCTCCGCGGGGGCGGCGGGTGCCGCGCCGCGCAGACGCTCGCGCACTCCCTGCTCCAGGGAGGCGCGGAAGGCCTGCTCCACGCTGCTCAGGCTGTCGCTGAGCGCCTCCTCGCTGTCGCAGCGCAGGACGGAGATCAGGGTGTGGGGAAGCCCGCGCCGCGCAAGCTCGTCTGCCGCGCGCAGGCGCATTTCCCCCGCGCGGGTGCGCTCTGCCTGCGCCCGCAGGGCGGCTTCCGCCTGCTCGCGCAGGGTGCGCTGCTCCAGAAGCGCCGCTTCCCAGCGCGCGCGCTCGGCGGCAAGCATCCGCTCCGCCGCATCGTTTCCTTGGGTGCTTTCCCCGTCGCTTGGGGCGGGCGGCGGATTTTCGTGTGTTTGTGTGTCCTCGGTGGGCATTGCTGCTCCTTTCTGTGGGTAGGGGGACGGGGGGACGGTCCTTTCTTGAGTCAAGAAAGGACCAAAGAACCATCTTAGGAATGAGGGGATGTTACTCGGTTTCGTCGAGAGGGAGGGAACGGGTAAAGATGAAGTCCACCTTTTCGGGCACGATTTCCCTTGCTCCCAGCAGGCTCAGATAGTGGTTAAACAGCCGCACCCTGCCGCGCAGGCCTTCCTTGAACCACCTTTCCTTGACGCCCGTCAGCTGCTCCAGCCCCAGCAGTTTATAGCGCATGGCCACGCCGCTGGCGTTGGCGGCAAACTGCTGATCGGTCAGATCGGGCATCATGGAAAACTTGTGGATATCGCGGGCAAGCGCCTCTCGCAGGACATCGGCATCGGTCTCCCGCGCCTCCTTGGTCAGCCATTCCACGCGGGCGGTGCTGTCGGGCAGCGCCAGGGTTTTATCCTGCCGCAGCCGCTCGCCCGGGGTGCGCTGATCCCCGTCCTTGGGGGCGGTCAGCCCCACGACACCCGTCAGCACCAGCAGGGCATCGGCAAACTGCTGCTTATCGTTGACGCGGTCGCTTTGCAGCAGGTCGTAGGCGTCAATCAGGGGCAGGACACGCTCAAAATCCCCGCGCTCACGGGCGTTGTTCCAGTACTCGGTCAAGGGCACAAAGCCGAAATAGTGCGGCACGGTTTCGTAGGGATGGCGGATGCCGCCCGTCTGCGCGGCGCGGTAGCGGGCAATCAGGCGGTCGGTGTACACCGTGACGCGCACCCCGGCGCGGTTGCCCCGCGCGTCAATCTCGGGGCGCAGGGTGACGGCAAAGAGCGGGCGCACCTGCTCATCATCGCTGTACACCGTAAAGGCATTGCGCGGATCCACCGCGATGCAGTGCGGGCACGCGTTTTCATCGGCGTAGCACAGTTCCGTTCCGCGGCCGAACACGCTTTGCTGCATGGCAATTTCGGCATCCACCGAGGCCGAATCGCAGGCCGTCAGCGCCTGCGTCAGGGGAGAGATTGCCTCTGTCGGCTCGTAATCGTAACGGATGGGCGCGCCCAGCAGGTATCCCGCCGCCATATCGCTGATGTAGGCAGGGTAGCCGTGGGGAATGCGCGTGTTGGGCAGCCCCTTGCGGCGCTCGCGGCGCAGGATGTCGTGCGCGCCCTCATAGTAGGCGTGAAGACGCTGCAGGCGCGCGCAGCCGCGGATGTGCTCCCGCAGAACACCCTGCAAAAGCTCCGCGGAGGGAAGATCACCCGCCATCGCGGCGGCAGATCGCTGTATCATGAAATACTCCTTTCTGGGGGGACGGGGAGAGACGGGGAGAACGAAGGGGACGTTACTTTCTTGTGCCAAGAAAGTAACAAAGAACCACCTTATCATTGATTGAAGTCAACGTAAAAGCAGGAGTAACTCAGCGGGAGGCAACGGAGGGCGCAAGCGCCTCCGTTTGAAATCCGCAGCGGCGGCGTGTACGGCGGGAGGCACAAATCCGCCGCTGCCTGTGGCAGATGAAGGCGGATGCAGTGCCAATGAGG
>CAVFPH010000050.1:0-16389 GCA_963624325.1 bacterium | reverse complement strand
GTGTTCGGGTCCGTCAAGCCAACAGGCTTCATGGGGCCGAATGCCAGCACCATATGCCCGCGCCGTGCCATGCTTTCAACCGGCATGCAGCCCTCAAACACCATATTCTCTTCAAATCCGTGAACCGGCGCGGTTTCGGCCTGCAGCAGCGCCTCCACAAAAGCATCGTACTGCTCGCGGTTCATCGGGCAGTTCAGGTAATCATCCCCGCGCTCATAGCGCGACGCACGGAACACCCGGGTCATGTCCAGCGACTCGGCCATCACAATCGGGGCAGCGGCATCGTAAAAATGCAGCGTGCTCATGCCGGGCAGGCCCGCAATGGTATCCGCCATTGCGTCACTGGTCAGCGGGCCCGTTGCGACAATCGCCGCGCCAGACGGAATTTCGGCAATTTCCTGTCTTGAAACGGTGATGTTGGGATGATTGCACAGTGTTTCCGTAATCATCCCCGAAAAGCGCTCCCGATCCACCGCCAGGGCGCCGCCTGCCGGAACGCGTGCGGCATCGGCGGCACGCATCACCAGGGAATCCAGCGCGCGCATTTCCTCCTTGAGCAGTCCTACGGCGTTTTGAATGCGGTCCGAACGCAGGGAGTTGCTGCACACAAGCTCTGCGAATAAAGGGCTCTTATGCGCAGGGCTCATCCTTTGGGGTTTCATTTCGTACAGCGTAACCGAAATTCCCCTTTGAGCCAGCTGCCACGCCGCCTCGCTGCCCGCGAGGCCGGCACCGATCACTGCTGCATTCATTCTTCCGCTTCCTCCTGCTTTACCTCCATGCGATGGCGGCAAGCCTCATTGGCACACAAGCAGCAGGATTCTCCCTTTCGCCCGCGCTTCAAGACCATATAGCTGCCGCACTTGGGGCAGCGTTCGTCCACAGGCATCTCCCAAGATACGAAATCGCACTCCGGATAATGCTCGCAGCCATAAAACTTGCGGTTTTTGCGGCTGGTTTTTTCAAGCAGACGGCCGCCGCACTTGGGGCATTTGGCCTGAATGTAGTTGAGCACCGGCTTGGTGTTGCGGCAGTCCGGGAAGTTGGGGCAGGCCAGGAACTTGCCGTAGCGGCCTACGCGGTAAACCATGTTTGCCCCGCATTTATCACAGATCACATCGCTGGGCTCATCGCGCAGCTCCACCTTTTCGATGGCTTTTTCGGCCTCCTCCAGCATCTTTTCAAACGGCGGATAAAACTCCCGCAGCATTTCTTTCCATTCAAGCTTTCCTGCCTCAACGCTGTCCAGCTTTTCCTCCATTTGGGCGGTAAACTCAATGTCGACAATGGGCGCAAAGTACTGCGTCATCACGCTGTTGACCATCCGCCCCAGCTCCGTCGGGAAAAGGCGCTTGCTTTCACGCGTAACATATCCGCGGGTAATGATGGTGGTGATCGTCGGCGCATAGGTGGAGGGGCGTCCGATGCCTTTTTCATCCATCATCCGTACCAGGGAAGCCTCCGTAAACCGGGCGGGCGGCTGGGTAAAGTGCTGCTCGCTTTCCACGTTTTGGATCGTTACCGGGTCGCCCACCTTCATTTGGGGGATCACGGTTTCCGCCGCCTCGGCAGTTTCGTCCGTGCTTTCCTCATACACGGCGCTGAAGCCCGAAAAACGCTTGTGCTCCCCGTAAAAGCGCAGGCCGACGCCGTCACCGGCGATTTCCATCGTGACGGTATCATATACGGCGGGATTCATCTGGCTGGAAATAAAGCGAGAGTAAATCAGGCGGTACAGCTGGAATTGCTCTTTGGTAAGCGATTGCTTAATCGAATCCGGCGTGCGGGTCACATCGGTGGGACGAATGGCCTCATGGGCATTTTGGGCATTGCTGCGTCCTTTGTAAACGATTGCCTCCGCCGGCAGATATTCCTCACCATACTGCGCCGAAATATAGGCGCGAACAGCCGTCAATGCCTCCTGGCTGACGGTAACGGAGTCGGTACGGATGTAGGTTACAAGGCCCTGCATGCCCTCTTTTTCCAGTTCAATGCCCTCATAGAGCTGCTGTACCACCTGCATGGTTTTCTGCGTGGTAAAGTTCAGCTTGCGGCCTGCCTCCTGCTGCAGGCTGGATGTGGTAAACGGCGGGGCTGCCTGCTTTCTCTTTTCGCCGTTTTTGACGCTGTATACGGCAAAGTGGGCTTTTTCCACGCGTTCGCGTGCAATGTTGACCTCTGTTTCATTGGACAGTACGGCTTTTTGACCATCCAGCGTAACCAGGCGCGCTTTGAAAGTGGTTTTGCGGCCGCGGGCGTTGGGCAGCAGCGCATGGGCGGTTACATCCCAGTATTCTTCCGGGATAAAGGATTCGATGTCCTGCTCGCGCTCCACCAACATGCGCAGCGCCACACTCTGCACGCGGCCGGCAGAAAGACCTTTTTTGATCTTCGCCCACAAAAGCGGGCTCAATTTGTAGCCGACCAGGCGGTCCAGCGCACGGCGTGCCTGCTGGGCATCCACCAATCCCATATCAATGGTGCGCGGGGATTTTACCGCATCCGTGATTGCCTTCTTGGTGATTTCATGGAACTCGATGCGGTTGGGCTTTTCCACGTCCATGCCCAAGGCATAGGCCAGGTGCCACGAAATCGCTTCTCCCTCTCGGTCAGGGTCCGTTGCGAGGTAGATTTGCTTTGCGCTTTTGGCTTCCTTGCGGATTTTGGTCAAAATTTTGCCACGTCCGTGAATTGTAATATATTTCAGCGCAAAATCATTATCCACATCTACGCCCAGCTGGGATTTTGGGAAATCCCGCACATGCCCCTGCGAGGCCTCAACCTTATAATCCTTGCCCAAAAAGCGTGCAATCGTCCGTGCCTTGGCAGGAGACTCCACAATAACAAGCTTTGATGCCGCCACCTTATTTACCCTCCGAATTCTTTCGTTTCATCCTTATATTCAGCGCTTCAGCGCATACGCACGGCCTGCCCGTGCTTCTACAATGCCGTCCAGTTCCATCATCGTCAGTTCACCGCTTAGCTGATCGGGGGACAATCCCGTCCTTTCCGTCAGTTCCTCAAAGCGCATTTCTTCCCGTTCAAGAAGCGCGGCGATCTTTCTTTGCGCTTCGTTCAGGTTATCCGGCAGCTGCGGATTTGCCGTTTCCGCCTTGGGCTGCGGCTCTTTCTGCAGCCAGCGCATATCCTCCAAAATATCCCTTGCGCAGGTGCACAGGTTTGCCCCCTCCCGCAGCAGCCGAAGCGGCGCGATACTGCCCGGCACATCCACCATGCCCGGCAGTGCAAATACCTCTCTGCCCTGTTCGGCAGCATAGCCTGCCGTAATCATGGTTCCGCTGTGCGCATTTCCCTCAATCAGCAGCAGGGCTGCGCTGATCCCGCTGATAATGCGGTTGCGTATGGGAAAATGATGGGAAAGCGGCTCGGATCCAAGCGGAAATTCACTGACAACGGCACCGCCGTGCTCCGCAATGCTCTGTGCGAGGCGGGTGTTTTCTTCGGGATATACGCGGTCAATGCCGTTGCCGAGCACAGCCACCGTCCGCCCGCCGCCTGCCAAGGCACCCTCGTGCGCGGCAGTATCGATTCCGCGCGCCAGTCCGCTTACCACCGTGACCCCGGCCGCAGCCAGATCCCGCGCAATGGAAAAGGCCTGTGAACGGCCGTAGCGCGTATCCCGGCGGGAGCCGACAATCGCCACGCTGATTTCATCCTTTGCGGGCGTGCCCCGTATGAACAGCGCGTGAGGCGGATCTTTGATTTCGCCAAGCAGGGCAGGATATCCTGCCTGACCGCAAAAAACAATTTCCGCATTGGCACGGTGAAGCCGGTCAACAAGTGCCTCCGGCCCTGCATTTTTCATTTGCAGAAGCTCTGCGTAGGCCTTGTCCCCCGCCATCATCTGTACATTCGGCCCCATCCGGTCAAAGATCTGTTCGGCAGAGCCGAAATAGGACAGCAATGCCTCGCGCGTTCGCCAGCTGAGCGACTGGGCGCTTTGCAGCCAAAGCCTGCATTGTTCTTCATGCGTATAGGTCAGCATGCTCTCACCTGCTCCAATATTTTGCATCCAGCATTCTATACTGGATGGCCTCTGCCATGGCAGCTGCCGATATATCGTTTTCGTTCCGCAAATCGGCAATCGTCCGCGCCACCTTGATCAGCCGCGTATATCCGCGCATGCTCAGGGCATAGCGTTCTACCGCCCTGCCAAGCAGATTTTTTGCGGGATCGGACATGGCGGCCAGCTCCTCAACATGCTTGTTGTTCATCTGCGCATTGCAGGTGATGCCCGCCTTTTCAAAGCGTTTCAGCTGCAATTTTCGGGCATGCTCCACGCGCTCACGAACCGTTTTTGAGCTTTCACCCGTTTTTTGATCCGTAATCTCGTCAATGGGAACGGCATCCACCTCCACGTGAATATCAATGCGGTCAAGCAGAGGGCCGGACACACGATCCAGATATTTGCGGATCTCGTGCGAGCCGCAGCGGCACTGGCGAACCGTGCTGCCGTAATATCCGCAGGGGCAGGGGTTCATGCTGGCCACCAGCATGCAGCGGGAAAGGTACTGCGTGTGCGCACGGACGCGCGTAACGGTGCATACGCCGTCCTCCAGCGGCTGGCGCAGCGCCTCCAGCGCCGTTCTGGAATACTCCGGCAGTTCGTCCAGAAATAAAACCCCGTTGTGCGCAAGGGAAATTTCGCCCGGCATGGCGTTTGCACCGCCCCCCACAAGGGATGGCATGGATGCGGAATGATGCGGAGTTCTGAAGGGACGCTCCGTCATCAGCCCGGCGCCCGGCGCCAGCAGCCCCGCCACGGAATGGATTCTCGTGGTTTCAAAGGCTTCTTCCATGGTCATCTGCGGCAGTATCCCGGGCAGGCAGCGGGCCAGCATGGTTTTTCCGCTGCCGGGCACACCCACCATCAGCATATTATGGCCGCCTGCAGCGGCTACTTCAAGGGCGCGCCGCGCCCCGCTCTGGCCGCGCACGCCGGCCAAATCGCAGGCTACCGTGCGCTCCATCAGGCACTCCTCATAGCTTTTCTGCGCCTGTGCAAGCAAGGGTGCCGCGCCGCTCAAGTGCATGACAGCCTCATACAGCGTATGGGCGGGATACACCAGCATGCCCTGTACGGCCTGCACCTCATGGGCATTATCCGCAGGCAGAATGACCTCCCGAATGCCGTGCTCATGGGCGGAAAGTACCAGGGGCAGCGCGCCGCGGACGGGCACAAGACGTCCGTCCAGGGCCAATTCGCCAAGCAGCAGGATTCCGCTTGCGTCAATCGCACGGATCTGCCGCGTTGCCATGATAATGGCAACGGCAATGGGCAAATCAAAGGCCGTTCCTTCCTTGCGCAGATCTGCCGGAGACAGGTTTACCGTTACATGACCGTTCGGCGTGGTAAAGCCATTGTTTTTCATTGCGGCATAAACACGTTCGCGGCTTTCACGCACGGCAGCATCGGGCAAACCGACCATGGTAAAGGCAAACTGTCCGCCCGACACATAAGCCTCCACCGTAACCGGAACGCCCTCTACGCCCTGAAGCGCAAAGCAGCAGGTACGCGACAGCATGGGAAATCCCCCGCTTTCTCGTTAATAATACAGCCACCCCGAAAACCACTGCATTGCGGACAGCCACTTTGTGCTGGCGGTAATGCCGCCGGCATAGGGGAAGAAGGCAATGAACAGTGCCAAGGAGATCACCAAATAAGCAATCAGCAATCCGCAGGGTGCCCTGTGCAGCATCCGGCTGATTTTCGGATGTGCCGCCAATGCCGGGGAAGCCGACCGCTCTTCAAGGGCATCCGCGGCCAGATCAAAGCACAGCACCGTGCAGAGAATGATAAAGGGTATGGAAGTAAAGTAATGATAAATGTATGTTCCGCGCGGTACAAGCACCCACGGCAGGTATTGCGCGGCAAAGGAGATGATCAGGATTGCCGGGCGCATATCATCGCCGCGGCTCTGCAGCTGCACGCCATAGCGGCTGATATGGCGCTTTGCCCATACAAGGATTACGCAAATCAAAGCCAGCAGGCCGCCCCACCACACGGCAGGGTTTCCGAAGGCAGCAATGGTCTGCGTGCTGCCGACGGCATGGTACGTGGAGGAATAATACCACATGGGTTTTGCGATGATCGGCCACTCATACCAGGGCGAATAGAAGGGGTGATTCATGCCAAGCCCCGGTGTGCTGTGATAGCCCAGCATGCCGCCCGCAATGCCGGTGGTAAAATAATCGCCCACTGCCGCTTCGATGACCTTTTTGACCGTGACGCCGCCGGAGGGCAGGAAGTAGGGGATGTAGGATGCATAGTAGATGCCCAGCGGCACGGCAATGAAGAAAATCAGGCAGGATGCCAGGGTAATGAGCAGACGGACAGGGTACTTGCGGGCCGGGACGGACAGTTTGTCCTCGTCGGGATGCGGCTTGCGAAGCTTGCGGGAAATTTTCATCTGCGCATATTCGTGATCCGACAGCACGCGGGAGGCCGCAAGATGCTCGCGGAATCTGCGCCATACGCTCCAGAAAAACAGCACCGCAAGGCCGACGCCCGCATAGCAGCCCGTCCACTTGCTGGCCACGGCCAGCCCCATGAACAGGCCCGACAGGGACAGCGGAATCAGCGTTTTCCAAAGCGGCTTGTGCCAGTAGTCCATGCGCAGGTAGTATATCATAAAGGCATACGACCAGATAATGAATAATACCACAAAGCTGTCAATGGTGGCGATGCGCGTCTGGGTAAAGTGCATGCAATCGACGGCCATCAGGAACATTGCGCCAAAGGCGGTTATCCTGCGCTTGGTCAGCAGTTTTCCAAGCAGATACATGCCGGGCAGCATCAATACGCCCGCAAGCGCTCCCGCAAAACGCCAGCCGAAGGGCGTCATGCCAAAGATGGAAATGGAAATGGCGATCAGTACCTTGCCAAGCGGGGGGTGGGATGTTTCATAAGGACGGTAGGTATAGTCCCCCTTCATGGCCAGATAATGCTCATACCCGGTGCGGGCATGGTAAATTTCGTCAAAATACGTGCTGTTGTACCAGCCCGGTTCCCCGGTAAATGTATCCTGCTCGTCAATGAGTGCTTCGCCGTTTCCGCTGACCAGGGATACGGGGAATATCTCCTGCGTATCGGGATCGCGCAGGATCATTTCGTAAATCGTGGTTCCGATGCACTGCGCTTCGATGCGGACATAGCGTCCGGTCAGGGCCAGCGGTGTCGAAGTATAGGATCGGCTGCTGTCCGTCCCGTAGGACTGGCACAGATAGTACCACTTGAAGCAGTCATTGCCGTATTCACCGCCGAGCTCTGCCCAGTTTGCCTCACTCCATGTTTCGCCGTCTTCGCTGACGCGCACGACAAAATCACTGCTGACACTGTGAATGCCCGACATATACAGCATATTGAACGTTCTGGACTCGCCCAGATCCAGCACAACCTGCTCGTGCTGACCATCCGAATAGGCCGACCGCCAGCAGGTCTGCGGGGATTTGGTGGAGCCGAGATTGGTAAAGGCCGCAGCGGCATAGACAGCCGTAACGCCCAGCATCAGGGCATAATCCACCCATTTCATGCGCGGAAGCGGCTTATGCTCCATCACGCGGCGCAGCGCGGCATTCGGCTGCTGAGCTTCGCCGTCATCCGCCCGATGCTCATCGGGCCTTGACACGGCTGCGGAAATCGACAGCACATCGCCTTCGCAGCAAATGGCCGCGCATACGTAGGATGCCCAGCATGTCAGGATGCAGTTTGCAGCCGAAATTGCATACTCCAGCCAGGCCGAATCACTGACGATATTGAAAAGCGGCGCAGAAAGATGACCATTCACACCGCCGATGCGGATGCCGCGGTCCAAAACAAGGCCGACATTCAAAAACGCATTCACGCTGACCAGTGCAAACAGCAGGTACACACGGATATCACGCTCGAATATGCAGGCCAGTGCCAGCAAGATGGCTGCCGGGAAGAGATAGCGTTCGTGCATCATGGTGCCGGTGCTGCACAGCATCATCAGCAGCAGTGCGCCCAGCAGCGGCAGATGGCGAATGTCCCCACCTGCCAGATAAAGCAGCGCGCAGATCAGCACGGACAGTGCGATTGCCGCCCAGCCGAATGCGGAATACTGCATGGGAACAACGGACAGGATCAGCCCCGCGGCAAAGATTGCGGCTGCCAAGATCAGGTAAACTTTTCTTTTGCGATCCCAGTGGAAACGGACGGCAGCAGCCATTCCTCCGCTGCACAGGCAGAGTATTCCAAAAAGTCTGAGAAGAACCGGGGCGCTTTCCTCCACGCTTGCCCAGTTTTGCCCAAACAGGAAATACAGGTTGCAGGCATTGACCGTGGCATTTGCGTAGTAGGACATGGTTCCCGTGTAAAGGGATATCAGCCAGCCGGGCTCCGTTTGGCCGGCGGAAAACGGCAGTATGACAGCAAGTGCGACAGCTGCCGTTGCGGCAAGGCCAATCAGCGTCTGCCGAACCAGATCACGGTCACGGGCGCGAACCCACTGAGCAATCAATGCCAGCAGGCCGAGGGGGCCGAACATCAGCGCCTGCGGCTTCATCAGCACGGCAAGCATGTAAATCGGCAAAGCACTTGCCCACTTGCGATTTGCAGCCAGCACCACAACCAGCAGGATGCACAGCGCCATCACGCTGTCGGCCTGCCCCCATGCCGCGCCTGCGGCAAATGTCAGGGGATTAAAGGCATACAGTGCCGATATTGTAAAGGCTGCCCGCTCCGAAACACGCTTGCGGCCAACCAGGTACAGCACAGCCGCAGCCGCAATATCGCAGAGGATTGCGGGCATTTTGACAAGCAGGGTTGTGATGCCCGTTCCCAGCAAATTGCCGATCTGCCCAAACAGCCCCAGTACCAGCAGGTATCCGGGAGGATAATCGCAGAACCCGGCCGCGCTGTAAAACCCTGCGGGGCCGACTTCCACCATGGTGTTGGCCCAGGAGGTAAAGCAGCCGATGTCGACGCCGTACCCGGGAACAAGAACGGCAATAAGGATGCGCGCGGCAAATGCCGCAATCAGCATCCAAATCAGCATCCAAACCGGATGATGTTTCGCATTGTCCGCGCTGCTCAGTGCCGCACGGCGAAGCAGCAGGCAGACAACAGCATAACCCAGCGCTATCGCCAAAAGGTATGGCCAGGCAGCCGAGGACGATTCGTCGTCGTCTGCGGATGCGGATACTGCGGCAGCGGCACGGGTCCAGCTTACGGCAACATAGCCGTCCGGCACCGACGATATCTGTTCCAGCTTGATATCGCGGAAGGAAGCCGTGCCGATTGCTTCGCCGCTGTACCCGCCGAGGCGCACGAAAATCGTGACGCTGTGCTGGTTTTCGCCCGTTTTTCCGTACAAACGTACTTCCTGCCATTCACCCTCGGTATCGTAAACGCATTCGGAAAACACGTAGATATCCGCAATGGACAGGTTGGCGCCAAGCCCATCGCTGGCATCGGCCTTGATGCAGCCGCTCAGGCAGTACAGGCTGTCCGGCTCAACCGCTGCTTCCTGGGCAAAGCGTGCATCGTTCAAGGCATAGTTTGTGATGGTCGCAATGCCGTCTGCCACGCTGTAATCCGTATAGCCGGCCATGGTAATGTACGCATCGGTGTACCAGCCGTCCATATCGGCGGAAAAATCCCCGTTTGTCAGCAAATTTCCGCTCTGAACGGATGTTTCCCGCCCTGTCAGAAGCAGAATCAGCACAATGGCCACAGCAGCAGCCGCGGCAGCTGCTATCCAAATCAAACGTTTCTTTTTCATACACGCTCCCATTCGCGCAGCATCTGTCAAAATGCGTTTTCCAGATAGAAAATGCCCGCGCGCGAAAATTCCAAAATATCAAACCTGCAGGGGGCCTCGCGAAGGCCCTTGCGGGAAAGGTAGGCATCCGCCGCGTGATGCAGCCGTCTTCGCTTATCGGCCGTGACGGCGGCAACGCCGGCGCCCAGCTCCCCGGACGGCCTGGCCTTTACCTCAATAAAAACAATCGTTTCACCGTCGCGGGCAATCAGGTCGATTTCGCCGTCTCTGGCGCGATAGCGCATGGCCAGCAGGCGATACCCGCATCTGCGCACATAGCGTGCCGCGCGCAGCTCATAAAGAAGTCCCGTACGATATGGATCGGTCATAGGAACTTCCCGATGAATGTCATGCGGTGGGCAGGGCACGGGCCGAACTTTTTGATTGCCGCAATGTGCTCTGCCGTGCCGTACCCCTTGTGTTTTGCAAAGCCATACTGCGGATACTGCCGATCCAGCGCAATCAGCTCCCGATCCCGCGTCACTTTGGCAACAATGCTGGCTGCGGCGATGGAATAGGATACCGCATCGCCGTGCACAATGGGAATTTCCGGTGCATCCAGCCCCAAATTTTTTACCGCATCAATCAGATACACGTTGGCTTCGGCCTTTTCCGCAGCACGCCGCATGGCATTCATGGTGGCCTGCAGGATGTTGATTTCGTCTATCTCCCGTGCATCCGCGCGGCCAACGCCCACAAACAGCGCCGTGCGCATAATCTCCTCATAGACTTTATCGCGGCGAAGGGCGGAAAGCTTTTTGGAGTCGTCCACCCAGTCCACGGTCGGAGAGGACGGCATAATCACGCACGCAGCCACCACATTCCCGGCCAGCGGCCCGCGTCCGGCCTCATCCATGCCGGCAACGCGCGCGCACGCCGACCAGTACGGTTGGTCGTGGGCAATCATTGCCAATCGTCTTTCCAGGCTGTCACTGCGCATCCCGTTTCTCCTCTTCTGATGGTTTTGCCTTCGGTTCCGGCGGAAGTTCCAGCGTCAGGCGCCCCAGTTTTCCGTCCCTGAATTCATCCAGCACCACTGCGCTGGCACGCTCAATATCCAATTCGCCTCCGCGCAGCAGAAAACCGCGTCCGCGGCATACCGCCTCCAGCAGGGCCTGCCCGCGCAGGGTCATATCCGTTATCTTGTACCTCGCCGTCAGGGAATCGGGGGCAATCGCCGTCAAATCCTCCAGCAGGGCGCAGGACAGTGCAAACGTGTCCAGCACTTCATCCCGAATGGCGGAAATATATGCCAAGCGTCTTGCTGCCACGGGATCATCCAGTTTGGGCCACAAAAGCCCCGGCGTATCCAGCACTTCCATATATTCGCCCACGCGCACCCATTGATTGGCGCGTGTCACGCCCGGGCGGTTGCCAACCTGGGCAACAGCCCCGCCGTGAAGCTGATTGATGATGGTGCTTTTGCCAACGTTGGGCACGCCGACCACCATCACCCGCACCGTTCGATGAACGCCGCGTGCTTCTCCGCGCTCCACTTTTTCCCGTGTCAGCCCCTCGATTGCCTTAAAAACCTCGCGGGCGCTGCGTCCCGCTGTGATGGCGGCATTTTGAACGCCGCGGGACTGAAAATATGCCTGCCATCTGCGTGTAACGGCCGGATTGGCAAGGTCGGCTTTGTTCATCATCAGAACGCGTGATTTTCCGCGGATCATCGCGTCAAGTACGGGGTTGCGGCTGGACAAGGGAAGGCGGGCATCGCAAACCTCAATCACCGCATCTACACGGGATAATTGATCCTGCAACAGCCTTTTCGCCTTGGCCATGTGGCCGGGATACCAGTTTATCTGCATACAAGCTCCTGAAATTACCAGTTTCTGGAATAATAAAGTGCTTTCGCGTTTCTCTTAAAGTAATATCATGTTCATGAAAAAAAATCAAGCGCATTTCATGCCGCTCACAGAAAATTTACAGTCAATTCATGCTTGGCAGACGAAAATGTGCCATTTTCATTAGCCAACAACGGCATTTCGGATGCCCTTATTTTATGCGGGAATGGAAGAATCGGTTTTTCTCATCGTTTCTGCTTGGGGAAATATGAACATTCGAGGCATCGAAGGTTGTCAAAAGGGAACAATTTGGATATAATATGTTGGCTGCAAATAAGCGGGAGGATCATGCAATGAAGTTAAGCGACCTTGCGCGCGCATGCGCACCCTATGTAACGGAAAGACAGGGCGACTGTGATGTGCTTTTGCCCTTTATGGACAGCCGAAAGAAAATCGATCAGGGGCTGTTTTTTTGCATCTCAGGTGCACACTTTGATGCACACAACTATGCTGCCCAGGCTGTACAGAACGGCGCAGCCGCGCTGGTGGTAGAGCGTTTTCTGCCCATTGACGTACCGCAGCTGCTGGTCAAGGACACGCGCATGGCATTCGGACCCATGTGCGCAGAATTGTATGGCCACCCCGCCCGCCGAATGAAGATGATCGGCATTACGGGAACCAAGGGCAAAACAACCTCAAGCTACCTGATCAAGGCCATTTTGGAACAGGCGGGATACAAATGCGGCCTGATCGGCACCACCGGCAATATGATCGGCACTGCCTTTATCCACGGCAACATGACCACGCCGGAGGCCGACGAGCTTCAGGGGCTGCTCAAGCACATGGCGGATCAGCAGGTGCAGGCCGTTGTAATGGAGGTTTCCGCGCACGCCACGGCCATGCACCGGGTGGACGGCATTGTATATGATGTGGGATGCTACACCAACCTGTCACAGGATCATCTGGATTATTTCGGCACCATGGACAGATACTTTGATGCCAAAAAAATCTTTTTTACGCCTCAGTACACCCGCGTAGCCGCCTTGAATACGGATGATGAGAGCACGCGCGGGATTCTTGCCGATATCCAAATTCCCTATCTGTCCTACGGCATCAGCTCGGACGCCGAGGTGTATGCCCGCGATATCGAAATCAGCGAAAACGGCGTATCCTTCCGCATGCACCTGCCGGACAAGCGTGAGCACCGGGTGCAGCTGCAGATGACCGGCATCTTTAATGTTTACAATGCGCTGACTGCAGCCTCCGCAGCCTTGCTGCTGAATGTGTCGCCCGATAACATCGTGAAGGGGCTGGAGAGCGTCCGTGCGGTGCCCGGACGTGCCGAGGTGCTGGATACGGATACGCCCTACAAGGTGATTCTGGATTATTCCCATTCGCCTGATGCGCTGGAGAACATCCTGACAGCCGTGCGCGATTTTGCACGCGGCCGCGTGATCGTGCTTTTCGGCTGCGGCGGAGACCGGGATCACGGCAAGCGCCCCATGATGGGTGAAATCGGCGGACGGCTTGCGGATTACTCCATTTTGACCTCCGATAATCCGCGAAGCGAGGATCCGTATCAGATTCTTGCCGCCATCGAGGAAGGCATCCGCCATACGGATGGTGCGTACACCGTGATTGAAAACCGCCGGGAGGCAATCCGCCATGCCCTTCAAATCGCCAAAGATGGCGATATCGTGGTGCTTGCCGGGAAAGGCCATGAAACCTATCAGGAAATTCAGGGCAAAAAGCACCCGTTTGATGAAAAAATCGTGGTAAAAGAGCTGCTTGAGGAAGCGCGCATCCGCGGCAGCCAAAATGCCTGAAGGAGAGAGAATTGTGATGCTGTACCTGTTCGCCGCACCGGTCCTTGCCATTGTATTGATGCTGCTTTTGATGCCCGGCTGCATCCAAAAGCTGCGCAAGCTGAAGTTCGGTCAGACCATGTATGAGCTGGGGCCGCAAACCCACCTGAACAAGAAGGGAACGCCCAACATGGGCGGTCTGGTCATCGGCTCGGTCACGGTCGCCGCAGCGGTACTTTTTTCGGCGCTGAGCTATTCTCATGCCGCCTCCGATGGCGGGGATTCGGTTCGCTGGTGGTCGCTTGACAACGGTCTGTGGGGGCTGCTGTTTGCCGCGCTGGGGGCAATGGCAATCGGCTTTACCGATGACTATACAAAGGATGTCAAAAAAAATCATGAGGGCCTGAAGCCCATGCAGAAGGTTGCCGGGCAGCTGGTCGTCGGGTTGATTTTCTCCGTTTGGGCATACTTTTACATCGGCAGCGACGTTATCCTGCCCTTCACGGGAAAAACGTGGGACTTGGGCATTTTCTATATCCCGCTGATCACCCTGACGGTGCTGTTTATGACCAACAGTGCCAACCTGCAGGACGGGCTGGACGGCCTTCTTTCCTCCGTCACGGCAATCGGCATGGTGGCCTTCGGCCTGCTGGCAGTGCTGATGTCCCGCCTTACGGGCAGCAAGGCATTGCTTGGCGAAACCACCCGCATAGCAGCGGCAATCCTGTGCTTCTCTCTGGTCGGCGCCGTGATCGGCTTTCTGCGGTTTAACCACTATCCCGCGCAGATTTTTATGGGCGATACGGGAAGCATGTTTATCGGCGGCGTAATGGTCGGCACGGCCGTTGTGCTCAAGTGCGAGTTTT
Source organism: bacterium (assembly GCA_963624325.1). Taxonomy (GTDB): domain Bacteria; phylum Bacillota; class Clostridia; order Christensenellales; family Aristaeellaceae; genus SFMI01. The sequence goes on along the minus strand of CAVFPH010000050.1, from coordinate 2,128 downwards.
TGCTGCTGCTGATCTGCTTTACCTGCGTCATGAGCTCGGTATCTGTCATGATGCAGACTGCCTATTTCAAATACACCAAGAAAAAAACGGGAACGGGCAAAAGAATTTTCAAAATGTCGCCCATCCATCATCATTTTGAAATGTGCGGCATGAAGGAAACACAAATCGTTGCGATGTATGCCGCGGTAACCGCCGTTTTGTCCGCGGTCGCCGTTCTTTCAGCTTTAAAATGGTTTGCTTGACGGCAATGACCGTTTGGAGGTATGTATATGGTGGATCGTGAAAAGCTAAGAGCGTCCTGGCGCGGGAAGCGCGTGCTGGTGCTCGGCATGGCGCGCAGCGGCATCGCCATGGCGCAGCTGCTGTGCAAATTCGGTGCCGTTCCGCTGCTAAGTGACCGCAAAACGGAAGAGGATCTGGGCGATGCGCTGCTGCCGCTGCGCGATTTGCCCTGTGAATGGCACCTGGGTGAGGCGCCCGATGCGCTGCTTTCTATCTGTGATGTGCTGCTCATCAGTCCCGGCGTTGCCATTGATTCGCCGATTGTGAAAAAAGCGCAGGAAATGCATATCCCCGTAACGGGGGAGCTGGAGGCAGCCTCTCAGTTTGCAGACGGCACGCTGGTTGCCCTGACCGGGACGAACGGCAAAACCACCACGGTGTCCCTGCTGGGCGAAATTTACCGCAATATGGGCAAGATCGCCTACGTTGCCGGCAACATCGGCTATCCTCTTTCCGCCGCCGCAATGCTCAGCAAGCCCGAGGATATGCTGGTTGCCGAGGTCTCCAGCTTTCAGCTTGAAACCACGGACACCTTCCACCCCGCCGTGGCCGCGGTATTGAATGTGACCGAAGATCATTTGAACCGCCATTACACCATGGAAAATTACGCTGCCGTCAAGCGCCGTATCTTTTTGAGGCAGACGGAATGCGACACTGCCGTCCTCAACTACGATGATTCCATCTGCCGGGAAATGGCAGACGGTCTGCAATCCAAAATCGCATGGTTCTCCCGCACGCAGGAAGTGCCGCAGGGTGCTTTCGTCCGTGACGGCAAAATCATGATCCGCTGGGAGGGCAGTGAAAAAGCCGTCTGCGGCACCGATGATGTATACATTCCCGGCCCGCACAACCTGGAAAATGCTTTGGCCGCCGCAATGATGGCATATGCCTCCGGGGTTCCGACTGCCGTGATTCGCCATACCCTGCGCACGTTCAAAGGTGTAGAGCATCGCATTGAGCTGGTGCGGGAGCTGGATGGGGTCAAGTGGTATAACGACAGCAAGGGTACGAATGTGGATTCCACCATCAAGGCCGTCCAGACCATGCAGAATCCCACAGTGCTTATTCTGGGCGGCTCCGACAAGCACGTTTCCTTTGATGCCTTGGCAAAGGAGATCATCGCCAGCGGCCTGATTATCCGCGTTGTGCTCTGCGGGGCAACGGCACCTCAAATCGACAAGGCACTGCGGGACGCCGGGTATACAGCCATCGAATATGCCGATAATTATCCCGAAACGGTCAAGCTCTGCCGTACCCTCGCCGTTCCCGGCGGCAATGTGCTGCTTTCGCCCGCCTGCGCCTCCTTTGATCAATTCAGTGATTATGAGCAGCGCGGACGCGTTTTCAAGCAATTGGTAAACGATCTGAAATAAAATATTCGGGCAGCCTTTTGAACCTGCCGCAGGAAAGGAGCGCAAAAAATGGAATCCAACCGAATGCCCCCGGAAAACGCACCCGTTTCGGAAGAAACCCGGAATCGGGAGGATGTCCGCATCGTCGGCGAAATGCCCAGACAGCCTTTGCAGCATAAATTGGCAACGCTTCTTTTCGTGCTTGCGGCAGTTATCACGGCGCTGATTCTGATATACACCCGGGTGTTCAGCATCCGAAATATCGAGATCAACGGCCTGCAAAGCATCTCGCAGGATGAGGTCATCCGCCTGTCCGGCATTACGGGACGAAGCAACTATTTTACGCTGAATGAAGAGAAAATCCGTGCGGGAATCGACGGGAACCGCTACTTGAGCCTTGAAAGCATGGAAAAGGTGTGGCCAAACGGCGTCATCCTGACTGTTCATGAGCGGCAGGCCTGTATCAACGTGCTTTCCGCAGGCATACAGTATAC
>CAVFPH010000049.1:0-16447 GCA_963624325.1 bacterium | reverse complement strand
GTATACATCATTGACGAAGTACACATGCTGTCCAACGCCGCCTTCAACGCGCTGCTGAAAACCCTGGAAGAACCCCCCTCCTATATGGTGTTCATCCTTGCCACCACCGAGCCGCAGAAGATCCCCGCCACCATCCTTTCCCGCTGCCAGCGGTTTGATTTCGGCCGTCTGACCGAGGAACAGATGACCGCGCGCATCCTGACCGCCCTGCCGGAATTGAAGGATGCCGAGCCCGCCGCCCTGTCCCTGGTTGCCCGCGCGGCGGATGGCAGCATGCGTGATGCCTGGAGCCTGCTGGATATGTGCCTGGGCTCGGGCGAAAAGCTGACAGAGCAGCTGGTCCGCCAGTCACTGGGCACCTCGGACAGCGATTTTCTGTTTGATTTTGCCGCCGCCATTGCCGCATCGGATGGTACGCGGGTGCTGAATATGATTGACGAAATGATGCGCGCCGGCCGGGATGTGCAGGTATTCCTGCGCGATTTTTCCGCCCATGTGCGCCAGGTGGCGGCCTTCAAGCTGGGCGCGCGTCCGGCTGCCGATATGACGGGCGAGGGTGCGCAGCGCTACCGCGACCAGAGTGAGCAGATTTCCATGCCACGTCTGCTGCGCATGCTGGAAATGTCCATGCAGGCCGAGGCCGATACCCGCTATGCCTCCTCCCCGCGCGGCGTGCTGGAGCTGTTTGCCCTGCGCGCCTGCCGCATTGCCGAAGGGGAGGATATTCAATCCCTTGCCGATCGGCTGGAGGATGTGGAGCACCAGCTGCAATTGCTGCAGAAAAACGGCGTGCGCCTTGCCGCCCCTGCCGACACTTTGGCGGAGGCCGCCCCGCAGGCAGTCAAAAAGCCGGCTGCCCGTCCCGCGCAGACATCCGTTTCCAATGCCGAAGCCCCGCTGGAGGGGGGCAAAAAGCCTTCCGACATCTGGAACGCATCGCTTAAACGCCTGGCCAAGGAGGCGCTTCCCTGCTTTGCCATTATCAATCAGGGCAAGTTCGGCGGGTATGCAGGCGGTACATATAAGCTGATTTTCCCCCGCAACGCCGCCATCAGCGTGGACTTTGTAAACGCCGAGGAGCGCAAGGCGCAGATTGAAAAAATCCTGACGGAAGAGGGCGGCGCGCCTGCCAAGTTTGAGGCCCGCCTGGAGGATGCCCCCGTCCGCACTGCCGATGATACCCTGCGGGATGAGCAGCTGCTGATTGAAACGCTGGGACGTGATAAGGTTCAGATTGACAATGACTGAATTCGCATCGCACCTTGAAAAAAACGGCGCTGCGGCTGCCGAAAACAGAATATGGCACTCGACAAAAAGCGAATTACCCATTATAATATCAATGTGTTCTTGTGTATATGAACAAAGAGAGTGAAGCGCAGCAATGAAATTAGTAAAAACAACCGAAGCTGTTGGGCAGATGCTTTGCCATGACATTACGCAGATTATCCCCGGGGTTACCAAGGATGCGGTCTTCCGCAAGGGGCACATCATTCGGGAAGAGGATATCCCAGTGCTGCTGAGTGTGGGCAAGGAGCATATATATATCTGGGAGCAGAATGAAAACATGCTGCATGAAAACGATGCGGCGGCCATTCTGCGCGATATGTGCATGAGCGCGCATATGAAGGCCTCCCAGCCCAAGGAAGGCAAAATCGAACTGACTGCCGAATGCGACGGTTTGTTCCTGGCGGATTTGCCCCGCCTGCGCGCCGTCAACAGCGTCGGCAGGATGATGATTGCCACCCGTCCCTCCGGCTTTATGGTCAAGGCGGGCGACAAACTGTGCGGCACGCGCATTATTCCGCTGACCATCGAAAAAGAGGCCATGGAGCAGGCTCGCGCCCTGGCGGGAGATACCCCCATCTTGCGCCTATTGCCCCTGAAACCGCGCCGCGTGGGCATTGTCACAACGGGCAGCGAAGTCTTTAAGGGGCTGATCCAAGATCAGTTTACCCCCGTGCTGGAGGGAAAGCTGGCAGAATACGGCAGCACGATGGCTGCGCATGTCATCCTGGGGGATGATGCGCAAGCCATCACCCAGGCCATCCAAAATATGCTTGCCGACGGCATGGACATGGTGCTGTGCACGGGCGGCATGAGCGTTGACCCGGATGACCGCACGCCGCTGGCCATCAAGAACGCGGGCGTCAACATTGTCAGCTACGGCGCGCCGGTGCTGCCGGGGGCCATGTTCCTGCTGTCCTATACGCAGGACGGACGTCCGGTATGCGGTTTGCCTGGGTGCGTGATGTATGCCAAGCGCACGGTGCTGGATCTGGTACTGCCCTACCTGCTGGCAGGGGAGCCTGTTACCGCCGAGCAGCTGGCCGGCTACGGCAACGGCGGATTGTGCCTCGGCTGCGCCGAATGCCATTTCCCAAACTGCGGCTTTGGCAAGGGCGTGTAACGGCGCACTGCCGCTGTGCCCACTATCTGACGGACAAAACGTGTAAATACGCGTTTTGAATACATTTGCGAACAGCAAAGGAGAAGAACCATGAAGAAGATCGTAGCCCTGCTGGCAGCGCTCGTGCTGCTGTGCAGCTGCTGCACAGTTGCTCTGGCCGATGAAAAGGTAGAGCTGGTTGTGTTTGCAGCCGCATCGATGACCGAAACCCTGAACAAGATTTCCGAACTGTACGCCGCAGTTGCCCCCAACGTAACGCTGGTGTTCAATTTTGACTCTTCGGGCACCCTGAAGACCCAGATTGAAGAAGGCGCCGATTGCGACCTGTTCATTTCCGCTTCCCCCAAGCAGATGAATCAGCTGGACATCACCGCCGATGCCTCCATCAACACCAAGGGCCTGGACTATGTGGACAGCGAAACCCGCGTAAACCTGCTGGAGAACCGCGTAACCCTGTGCGTGCCGGAAGGCAACCCCAAGGGAATTGAGAGCTTTGACAATCTGGTTGAGCATCTCAAGGCCGGCGATGTGCTGCTGGCCATGGGCAACAGCGATGTTCCCGTCGGACAGTACACCCAGAAGATCTTTGTCTATTACGGCCTGGATGAGAGCGAACTTGTCAGCAAGAAGGTTCTCTCCTACGGCACCAACGTAAAGGAAGTTACCACGCAGGTTGTCGAGAGCAGCGTTGACTGCGGCATCGTGTACTGCACCGATGCTTTCAGCGCGGGCCTGACCCCCGTTGACTACGCCACCAAGGAAATGTGCGGCCAGGTAATCTATCCCGCCGCCGTCCTCAAGACCGCCGCTCATCCCGAAGAAGCCAAGGCCTTCCTGGAGTACCTTCAGGGCGAAGAAGCCATGGCCGTATTTGAGAGCGTAGGCTTTGCTCCGGCGAACTGACAAGGCATTCCCGGAAAGGCATTGCGCCTTTCCGGGCTTTTTTTATCGGAGGAGCTGTATGGATTGGTACCCGCTGTATAATTCCCTTCGCATTGCAGCCATCAGCTGCGTTCTGGTCTTCTTTACGGGCATTTTTGCCGCTTACTATGTGGCCAAGCTGCCCCGCTGGATCAAGGGCATACTGGATGTGATTTTAACCCTGCCCATGGTGCTGCCGCCGACGGTAGTGGGCTATTTTATCCTGCTGGTTTTCGGCGTGAAGCGGCCGCTGGGCATGTTTCTCAATCAGTTCGGCATCAAATTTGCAATGACATGGTACGGCGGTATCCTGGCCGCATCCGTCGTGGCATTCCCGCTGATGTACCGCACGGCACGCGGCGCGTTTGAAAGCTTTGATCAAACGCTTGCCTATGCCGGGCAGACCCTTGGGCTGTCCAATACCTATATTTTCTGGCGCATCCGCATGCCGTACTGCCGCCAGGGCATTCTGGCCGGGGCCGTTCTGGCCTTTGCACGCGCGCTGGGTGAATACGGCGCCACAAGCATGCTGATCGGCTACACTCCCGGCAGAACGGCCACGATATCCACAACGGTCTATCAGCTGTGGCGGACAAATGATGAAAGCGGCGCCTTCTTTTGGGTGATGGTCAATTTGGCCATTTCTGCGGTTGTGCTGCTGACCGTCAATATGCTTGAACGCCGCCAAAAGGGAGGACGCACAAATGCAGCTCACGGTTAACATCACAAAACGCCTGGGAAGCTTTTGCCTGCAGGTTGATTTTACCTGCGGGGAAGACGGCGTGCTTGGCATTCTGGGCGCATCCGGCTGCGGAAAGAGCATGACGCTCAAATGCATTGCGGGCATTGAAAAGCCGGACAGCGGGCACATCGAGCTGGACGGCGTCGTACTTTTCGACAGTGAAAAAAAGATCAATCTGCCGCCTCAAAAACGGCATGTGGGATATCTGTTTCAAAACTACGCGCTGTTTCCGAACATGACGGTGCGGCAAAATATCCTCTGCGGCCTGCGGGCTGCAAAAATTACCCCTGCGGACCGCGAAAAAGCGCTGCAGGATGTGCTTAATCTGCTTGGATTAAACGGGCTGGAGCGGCACTTGCCCCAGCAGCTTTCGGGCGGTCAGCAGCAGCGTACGGCCCTTGCCCGCATCCTGATCAGCAATCCGAAGCTCCTGATGCTGGATGAGCCCTTTTCCGCACTGGACAGCCATCTGCGGGAGCGGCTGCAGATCGAAATGAAGCAGCTTCTGCGCGCCTATAAAGGCACTACGCTGATGGTTACGCACAGCCGCGATGAGGCCTACCGCCTGTGCGACCGCATTGCTCTGATGGAAAGCGGCAGCATCTTGACGCTGCGCCCCACAAAGCAGCTGTTTGCCGACCCCGGCAGCGTTGCGGCGGCCGAAGTGACGGGCTGCAAAAACATCGCAAAGGCCGTCAAAACGGGCGATTACGAGGTGTTTGTGCCCGAATGGAATGTTTACCTGCGCAGCGCGGAAAAGGTGCGGGATGATCTGTACGCCGTCGGTATCCGGGCGCATTACTTCAATCAGCATTGTTCTCAAAATCGCTGCGCCGTTACGCTGGGAGAGATTGTGGAAGAGCCCTTTGAGCTGACCATGCCCTTCCGCTTTGACGGCCAAAGCGATGACAGCCCTTCCCTTTGGTGGCGGCTTTCCAAGAACAGCAGGCCGGCCTCCGACCGCATAGAGCTGGGTATTGCCCCCGAGAACATTCTGCTGCTGTATCGGTGATGCCCGAATCCGCATAAGCAGAAGCAGGCAGATTACTGTGTCAAACGATCGGCAAAGCTGCAGCCGCTTTTGTTGGATGCCATAAAAAAGAAGCTTTCTTCGGCTTTTGTCGCCCATTGGGCGGCGATTCTGCCGATGCCCGGACAAGCTGCCGCAGCAAAATACGGCAGCTTGTTTTTTAATGAACATCTGCAAGGCGCGTTCCACCGCTTTGCAGATCAAGCTGCTCCCTGCAATCGGGCGCGGAAAACGTCTCCGGCCGGCTGTCTGCCATTCCTGGAAGAGCCTGGATGCTTGCGCAGCCATAATTTGTGGCTGCCGGCAGCATTTCCTTTCCGCGGTACACACTGCCCGTGGACAGGCCGCATGCCTTGGCAGTGTCGTCTGCCGCAAAATGTTATGATAGCGCGCTGCAGCCCGCTCAATTGTGGCCATCAGCAGCTGCTGACGCGGTTTTTACAGCCTTTGTGATCAGCAGCGCTTTATTTTCCATCACTGCCCATGTGTACAGAGTGAAAAGAAGTATTGCCGCCGGCGAAGCAGAGCACAGGATTACGTTGTCGGAGAGCGGAAATGGATCTACGGCGGCAGATGGCCATCACTGATTAATTCATGATCGCGTCCCGGGCTATATCATCTTCCGCGATGATATAGCCCAGCGTCTCCTTGTATTGTATAAGATAGACAACACTATTTGAATCTCCACTGTCAGCAGGCGCATAATAGATCTCCTCTTCCCCCGATATGGTATACAGGATATCCGCTGCGTCAGGGTTACGATACATGTTCATTGTCTGGATCGGTTGGCTGAGCAACTGATTCAGCGCGGCCTTCCTCATGGCCTGCTGCGGATACAAGGGCATAACGCTTAAATCAAAGGACTGAATATCGGTGCTTATGCCGTCCGCGGCAATTTTATAGGCGACTCGCCGCATCAGATTGTCATCATAATAGCTAAAGGTATACCCATCAGCCTCCATATATACGGCAATCGACCCGGAAAAGGGCTTGACAGGGTAGTTTTGCTGCGTGATATGGAAGCTCTGAAAGGCGCATGCCGTTTTGCCGTTGTCCAAATTTAAGTTAAGGCCGTATGTATCCTGATTTGTCGTTGATTGAAATGTGAAGGCGACGGTGACGGATGGCTCGTCGACAACAAAATCAGCGGAAGCAATACGAAATGACTTCAGCAAAAAGCCATCCCGCCGAATCGCCGCAGGGTTCGCATAAGCCACTTCCCACTTTTTGCCATTGCGTTCGAGCAAAACAAGCACGGTGGATGTGTCTTTTACCGCAACAACAGGGAAATAGCGTCCTTTCTTGTACAGCTCGGTAGAAAGGATATTCTTTCCCTCAATCTCCGTATCAGCGGGGGTATAGATTTTCCAGTTTTTGTATTCAGTAGAGGATAGGGCAGATAAAATAGCCTTTTCCTTCGGCTGCTGCTTTTTAGACAGTGCTGCTTCGCCGATGGCAGAGCAGCACATCATCATGCACATAAGCAATAACAGAATCGGCACACATTTCTTCGCAGCGGCAGCCTCCTTGTTTACAGCGGCATTTCTCTCACTATTATGATACGGAAATGCGAAAACGCTGTCAAGAGACATAACCGCAAACAAATTAAAGCTATTTTCCCTGCCGTGCGGGGATTTTTCTTTATAGCTAAGCAGGAAAATGCCCGCGGCTGTCGAATGTGGGACATCGGCGGTTATGGAAAAACCGCCGCTTTTGTGAGAGCAATTGATATCATCCCGAAAGGATATCCCGTGGAGTATAAAATCATCAGAAGCAGCCGCAAAACCATGGCGCTGGACGTGCGTCCGGAGGGGGTCATTGTCCGCGTACCGCTGAACGCAAGCCGGCAGGCAATTGAGGCCTTTCTGCAAAAAGAGGCGGACTGGCTGCGGGAAAAAACAAGCCTGGCAGAGCGCCGGCGCAGGGAAACCGAAGCGGCGGGAAAGCTGACCGAGGCGGACATTCGGGCACTGGGGGAGCAGGCACTGCGCGTGATTCCGCAGCGTGTGCGCTTCTACGCCGAAAAAATCGGCGTTACCTACGGCAGGATTACCATCCGCAATCAGCGCACCAAATGGGGCTGCTGTATGCAAAACGGCAATTTGACCTTTAATTGCCTGCTGATGCTGGCGCCTCCCGAGGTGCTGGACAGCGTGGTGGTGCACGAACTGTGCCACCGTAAGGAAATGAACCATTCTTCCGCTTTTTATGCCGAGGTGCTGCGCGTCTTTCCCGACTATTACAAATGGAATGACTGGCTTCGGCAAAACGGGGGCATACTGATCGGACGGATGCTTCTGTGACCTTAACCGCTTGCCGAAAAGAGAGAAACGTAATGAACATTGCCGTGCCCATGACGGGCGAAAATGCCGATGCCTTGCTGCGGGAGGCGGCATGCATTGCCGCACACCCCGGCGCAGACTGGGCGGAGTGGCGGGCGGATGCCCTGCGTCCGCTGCCTTCCGCGCAAATCGTGCAGGCTTTCATCCCTCGGCTTCTGCATGCGCTGGCGGGGAAACCCCTGCTTTTTACTTTGCGCACGGAGGGCGGCAGTATGCCGGATACATATGCCGAGCTTTTGCTTTCCGCAGCGCGGGGCGGGGCACAATGGATCGACGCGGAAACGCTGAACCTGCCAAACGCCGCTTTTCTGGTAAAGCAGCTGCATTTGTCCGGCAGCCGGGTGATTGCCTCCCATCACGATTTTATCGGCACGCCGCCGGCCGAGCGGCTGCTGGCACAAACGAATCGTCTGCGCGCATCCGGGGCGGATATGATCAAGCTTGCCTGCATGGTGCAAAGCGATGCGGACATCCGTGTGCTGCGGGAGGTATGCGGCACTTTGGCGGAGCAGGGAACGCCTTTCTGCGTCATCCCCATGGGGGAGGCAGGGCTGCAGGCACGGCTGGAGGCCAAAGCATGGGGCTGCGCGCTGACATTCGCCTGCCTGGATCGCCCATCTGCCCCCGGTCAGCGGACGGTGGATGAAATGGCACAATTTTGCAAATAGGAAGCAACTGTGGTACAATGATTTCAGCAATCACTGCAGGGAGGGTTTGTATGCGAAAACATGCATTTTTGCGTCGGCTGCCGGCACTGGCGCTGGCGGTCATGCTGCTGTGCGCGGGGATGGCATCTGCGCTGGCGGAGAAGGTTATTGCTTTAAATGCTGCCGATTACCCGGTATCGGAGGACGAATGGTACCTGTCGATGGAGGATGTGGCCGTCTATCTGGCTACGTTTGACCATCTGCCCGATAACTTTATCAAAAAGAACGATGCGGTCAATCTGGGCTGGGACAGCCGCAGCGGCAATCTTTCGGATGTTGCCCCCGGCCATGCCATCGGCGGGGATCGTTTCGGCAATTATGAGGGCGCGCTGCCCAACAAAAACGGCCGCCGCTGGACGGAATGCGATGTCAACTATGAGGGCGGTTACCGCGACAGTCAGCGCATTGTGTTTTCCAATGACGGGCTGATGTACTATACCAATGACCATTACAACACATTTACCCTTATCACGGTCAGCTTTGATGCGCCCGCCGCGCAGCAGGAAACGCAGGATCAAAAGGCGGACAGCGATAATCCCACCGATCGGGACACGGTTGCCGCTTATCTGCATGAGCACGGATGCCTGCCCGATCTGTACCTGACCAAGACGGCCGCCAAGAAGCTGGGCTGGAACAGCAAAAAGGATAATTTGGGACAGGTTGCCCCGGGACGCGCTATCGGCGGCAGCCAGTTTGAAAACCGCGAGGGGCTTTTGCCCAAGGCCAAAGGCCGCGTGTATTATGAGTGCGATGTCAACGTGGTGGACGGCTGTCGCGGAAACGCGCGCCTGGTATATTCCAACGACGGGCTGATCTATTACACCGAGGACGGCTACAAGACCTTTACCTGCCTGTACGGAGGGGACTGATATGGAACAGATTGAACTGAACCTGTCCGACTGCCAAACAAGGGAAGAACTGCACACGCGCATCCGCAATGCGCTGGATTTCCCTGCCTATTACGGCATGAACTTGGATGCGCTGTTTGATCTTCTGAGCACCGAGAGCCGCCCGACACGGCTGGTAATTGCCTATCCTGCCGAGCCCTGCGATGCCCTGCGTACCTATTGGCCGCTGCTGCTGCGCGTGTTTGACAATGCCGCACTGGAAAACGACCGTTTGCAGATTATTTTCAAAGAAGCATAAATGCGATATGAGCGGCGGGAAAGCATCAAACGCTTTCCCGCCGCTGTTTTTTCGATAATATATTATTTATTTGAAAATCGGTTGCAATCATGCATTGTATGGTTTATAATGTTCCTACGCTGACAAATATACCATTACAGGCGTTCTATATCATCCTGACTCCCCGAACGACCGATACGAAAGGAGCCTACCATGAAATACTACATTGCAATCGATACCGGCGGCATGAAGACTGACAGCGTCCTCTTTACCGGGGAGGGGCAGGTGCTTGCGCACGATTTAAGGCGCGGGGCCAATGCCTTTGACGTGGGGCCGATGGAGGCAGGCGCGCGCATCAGCGGCGCCATAGCAGTGCTCAAGGAGACACTGCCCGACGGCGAAAAGATCAGCGGTGTGTACGGCTCGGTATCGGCCGCGCACTACTATCCCGAGATTGCACGCATGGCCTCTCGCGCGGCGGACGGCGCACCCTGTCACATGAACGGGGTGGTATACAGCGTCATGGCCTCGGTGCTGGGCAAAAAGGACGGCATCTGCCTGATATCGGGCATCGGTTCCTACGCGGCGGCACGCAAGGGAGACGCGCCCATGTACTATGTAGGCAGCAGCGGCTACATGCTTGATACAGGCGGCAGCGGCTATGCGCTGGGGCGCGCAGCGCTGATTGCCTCCCAGAAGGAGCGCGAGGGCCGCGGCTACAAAACGCTGCTGACCGAGATGGTGGAAAAGGACATGGGAGAAACGGTGCTGGACCATCTGCCGGCTATTTACGCGGGCGGACGTGCCTACATTGCCTCCTTTGCCTATACGGTGTTTGATGCCTGTGCGCAGGGCGACCTGGTAGCCAAGAACATTTTCCAGCAGGGCGTTGAGCATTTTTCGGATGCGCTCCACAGCGTGTGCGAATATCTGGGCAAGCCGGGCATTGTGGCGCTGGGCGGCGGCATCTTCCTGAACTATCCCAGCTATGTGGATGCCCTGCGCCAGTATGCGCCCGAGGGCTGCGAACTGCGTCTGCTGGACACGCCCGCAGTATACGGCGCGGCGCTGGAGGCGTTGTGGCATGACGGGGCGGAGGCGGACGCGGGCTTCCGTGAGCGCTTCATGCAAAGCTACAAGGATTTGCCTGCGCGGCAGTAATGCATGATTGCATCTGTTGCACGGCGCATATTTGTGCTATAATTTACGCGAAATCGAGCGATGATTGAAAGGAGCTTTTCCCTTATGAAAGATACCCTGCATCTGTCTGACCCCAAGCCCCGCATGATTGCCCATCGCGGCACCAGCGGGCTGGAGCTTGAAAACACCAATTCCGCCTTTGTCGCGGCCGGCAACCGATCCTATTTCGGCATTGAAACCGATGTGCACCGCACGGCGGACGGGCAGTTTATCATCATTCACGATGACAATACCAAGCGTGTTGCCCTGGATGAAATGGTGGTGGAAAAGACCTGCTTTGAAACGCTGCGTGCCGTTCGCCTGGCCGATAAGGACGGGAAGAAGGGCCGCAGGGATCTGATCATGCCCTCTCTGCGGGAGTATATTCAGATTTGCAAAAAATACGAAAAAACCAGCGTGCTGGAGCTGAAAAACCACTTTAAGCCCGAGGATGTGTACGCCATCATCGATATCATCGATGAGGAAGGCTGGCTGGAGCATACCATCTTTATCTCCTTTGATCTGCCCAACATGATCTGCATTCGGGAGCGTCTGCCCCAGCAGAAGGCGCAGTTCTTGATTTCCGAATATACGGACTGGCTGGTGGATACGCTGCGGCTGCATCATTTGGATCTGGACATCAAGTACACCGCGCTGACCAAGGAACGCGTGGACGAATTGCACGCGGCCGGCATTGAGGTAAACGTGTGGACGGTGGATACCCTGGAGGATGCGCAGCGCATGACCGAGTACGGCGTGGATTACATTACCAGCAACATCGTAGAATAAAAATGGATGACGGCAAAGTGCGCACGGCCCGCTATGCCTCTCCCATCGGCGGCCTTTTGCTGGCCGCAGACGGGCAGGGGCTGACGGGACTGTGGCTGGACGGCGAAAAATACTTTGCCAAAGGGCTGCCGCAGGCGCATGAGGCGGAAGATACGCCCGCTTTGCAGGCGGCTGTGCGCTGGCTGGATCTGTATTTTGACGGCCGCCGTCCGCAGTTCACCCCGCCTCTTCATCCCATCGGCACTCCGTTTCAGATGCAGGTATGGCGTATCCTGCTGGAAATTCCCTATGGAAAAACCACCACATACGGTGCCATTGCCACCCGCATTGCACGGGAGGAGGGCATCCCACGCATGTCTGCCCAAGCTGTCGGCGGTGCGGTGGGGCGCAATCCCATATCCATCATTGTTCCCTGCCACCGCGTTCTGGGGGCGGACGGCAGCCTGACCGGCTATGCCGGCGGGATGGACAGAAAGCGTTATTTGCTTGCTTTGGAGGGCGTAAAATCGTCTCTTTGGTAAAAAGGGGCGTTTTGCGCCCTTTTCGAGTCCCCGAATATTTCCCGCTTGCTTGCCCTATAAGCGGTTTTGAAGTATAATGAAAACGGATAGCACAATTGATAAGGGGGTGCGCGCTTGATCCGGCGTAAAACCATCAATCATTGGCTGATTGTATGCATTGTCTGCATCCTGGGCGCGGCGGCTCTGCTGCTGGTGCGCCATATTATGGTGTCGGATGCCGCGGACGATGCCGCAGCCGAGCAGCAGCAGACGGCGGCGTCCTTGAATGAAAGCACGGGAACTTCCGATTCAGCGCTGCAGAAAGGGCCCTTCTACCTGAAAATCACCACCGGTCGCTTCGGAGAACAAACCTACCAAAGCTTTGAAATTTACTTTACCAACAGCGAAAGCGGCGATGCGATTTTCTCCTGCGGGCGAAAGTTTGCATCCGATGAGGTGCTCTCCATCGGCTGGTCCGGCGACGGCTATGATGTCATTGTCCGCCTGCGCAGCGGCGCCAGTGTTACCTACCCCTATGACGGTATTTCCACCTGGCATCAATAGCTGCGGCTTTTGCAAAGAATTTTAGCTGAGGAGGTGCTGCCGATGAGCAACCCTGCCCCGTTTTCCCAAAGAATTGCGGACTGGAACCGCGAAATGAACGATGTTCCCCGGCGGCTGCTGATCATCGCGGGCGTAACGCTTGCCTGCTATGTGGCCGTTTTGCTGTTCCCGTACTGCTGGCCGTTTGTCCTTGCCCTGCTGTTTGCTTCCCTGATGGAGCCGATTGCACGGCTTTTCCGCAAGGCATTCAAGCGTTTCAAGGCCGCGCGCTCCATCGCAACGCTCTTGTGCATGCTTCTGCTTTACGGCCTGATTACCATTCTGTTCTTTGTAACGGCGGATAAGCTGATCCGTGAGGGAATCGGCTTGGTTCGCGTTGTCCCGGACTTGGTCCGCGAGGCAGTAAACCAGGTAACGGTCTGGGCCACGGCGCTCTATGAAAAGTATGCCTCCCTGCTGCCGGAAAACTTTATGGAGCGCATATCCGGCATGCTCAGCAGCCTGGTCAGCTCCGTCGCTTCCTGGGCAACGGGCATGACGGGTCAGCTGGCGGGTCTCACCCTTTCCACCGTGTCTTCCCTGCCCATGATCCTCCTGTCCATCCTCTTTACCATTATGGCTACCTTTTATTTCAGCTACGATAAGGAAAGGATCGCCAATTTCTTCAGGACGCTGTTTCCCTCCCGTGTGGTCAAGGATTTCCGCCTGATCAAGGGCGGCGTGTTTACCGCGATGTTCGGCCAGATACGCGCCCAGATTTTCATTTCCTTCATCCTGATGCTGATTGTTATTGCGGGACTGATGATCCTGCGCAAGCCCTATGCCTTGCTGCTGGGTATCCTGATCGGCGTGGCGGATGTGCTGCCCGTGATCGGCGCCGGGCTGTTTCTGAACAGCTGGGCAATTGTCTCGCTGATCATCGGCGATTATTATACCGCCATCGGGCTGTTTGTTATTTACATCATTACCATCACAGTGCGCCAGATTATCGAGCCCCGTATCGTCGGGAAACAGCTGGGCTTGTACCCGCTGGTTACCATGCTGTCCATGTTCATCGGATACAAAAGCATCGGCACCCTGGGACTGATTGCCGGGCCGCTGGTGGCCAACATCTGCAAGGTGACGCTGGATGCCGATGCGGGCAAGCTGAACCCGTCCGAAAAGAAAAGCATCCTCCCCTGGGCGCAGCTGTTTGCGGAACTGAAAAGCAAGCGGAAAGCAAAGTAAGCAGCCCGGGCAAAAAAGAGCGGAAACGGCCGAAAACGGCTCAAACCGCTCTTTTTTTGATCAAGTGACACACAAATTCATTGACAGGTACGACGGATCTACTATAATGGATTTGTTCCCGCCCTTTGCGGGAGCATCCATGAACCGCGGGAAAGAGGACGCTGCATGATCGGATTGGGTACCATTTTGAACAGCCTAAGCATCGTGGCCGGCGGGCTGGCCGGCGGACTTGTCGGCAAGCTTTTTAATGCGGATCAGCAGGATGCGCTGAACAAGGCCTGCGGGGTCAGCGTGCTTTTTATTGCCATTGCCGGGGCCATGGAGGGGATGCTGCAGACGGACGGCACCTCCATTACCGGCGGAAAATCCATGCTGGTGGTGCTGTGCCTGGCGCTTGGCACCATGATCGGGGAATGGCTTTGCATTGAGCGCGGCTTTGAGCGCTTTGGGGAATGGCTGAAGGCAAAAACCGGAAACAGCGGGGACGCTGCCTTTGTAAATGCCTTCGTGACGGCCTCCCTGACGGTGTCTATCGGCGCGATGGCCATCGTCGGCGCCATTCAGGATGGGCTCAAAGGGGATTGCTCCACCCTTGCAGTAAAGGCGGTGCTGGACTTTCTGATCATCGCGGTAATGACCTCTGCCATGGGGCGCGGCTGCGCCTTTGCGGCCATTCCCGTGTTTGTGTTTGAAGGCTGCATGACCCTGCTGGCGCGGCTGCTTTCGCCTGTCATGACGCAAACGGCCGTCTCTTATCTTTCCCTGATCGGCTCGACGCTGATCTTCTGCGTGGGGATCAACCTGGTCTGGGGCAAAAAAATCCGTGTGGCAAACATGCTGCCGTCGGTGCTTCTGGCCGTTGCCGCGGCCTACGTCCCCTGGAGCTTTTGAAGGAGAAAACGATGAGCGAGTATGTGATTCGCCCGATTTGCCCGCAGGATGACCCTCAAATTGCCCGAATCGTCCGCGCCAATTTAGAGGCCTATCATCTGGATATTCCGGGCACGGCTTATTTTGATCCAGAATTGGAGAGCCTTAGCCGCTATTACGGTGCAAAGCCCGATCTGCGCGCTTATTTTGTAGCGGCGGATACGGCGGGAAACGTTGTCGGCGGGGTAGGCATTGCTGAATTTTCGGGCCTTGCGCAATGCGCCGAGCTTCAAAAACTGTATCTTTGCGATGCGGCAAAGGGGCATGGCCTTGGCAAACGCCTGATGCAGACTGCCCGGGATTATGCCCGCAAAATCGGCTACAAAGCACTGTATCTGGAAACACACACAAACCTGCTGACGGCCATTGCCCTGTACGAAAAGCTTGGCTTTGAGCAGATTGAGAAGCCCGCTTCCGTGCAGCACGGTACCATGAACCGCTTCTACCTGAAACGGCTGCAGCAGGGCTGATTATTTTCCCAACCGATCACTGTGACTGTATGGAGGAGAACCATGATCACTGCCATTACCCCGGCACGGCGAGCCATGCTTTCCCTGCTGTCCTATGAGCTGTTCCGCCTTGCCCCCAAAGCGGAGGACGGAACGGACTGGGCAGAAGTCCTGCGCGAGGGGGAGCGTCACGCGGTAAGCGCCCTGCTTTACACGGGAATGAAAAAAATCGGCAGCGTCCCGGAAAGCCTGCTGTATGCCGCCTGCGAAACGGCGGCAACATCATCGCAGATGTCCGAATATATGCTAAGCGAACAGCATGAGATTGTCACCTTGCTGAAAAAAGCGCACATCCCTTGCGCCATCCTGAAGGGCACAAGCGTTGCCTGCCTTTACCCGCATCCCGAGCTTCGCGTGCCGGGGGATATTGATATCCTGACGGAGGAGGGCAGGGTGGATGAGGCCTGCAAGCTGCTGACAAGCGCGGGCTTTGCGTTTACGCACGATGCGCAGAAGCACTGCTGCTTTGAAAAGCAGGGCGTCAGCGTGGAAATGCACCGCATGGTCGCTGTATTCCCGGACAATGAAAAGGGAAAATTCGCCGGGCAATGGATGCAGCAGGCACTATGCAATACGGCATCCGTCCGGCTCGGCGGCTTTGCCTTCCCCGTGCTGACGGGAAAATATCAGCTGATTGCCTTGCTGGCGCATATGGAACAGCACCTGACAAGTGCGGGAATCGGCCTGCGCCAGCTGTGCGACTGGGCCGTCACGGTCAACGCCATGCGAACCGAGATCGATGACAGCATGACGGTGCTTTGGGCGCAGTGCGGGCTTTTGAAATTTGCCCAAATCGTCACAAAAATCTGCGAAAAGTACCTCGGGCTGCCTGCCTTTTCCTGGAGCGCGGATGCCGACGAAACATTGGCGGATGCGCTGATGCAGGATATCCTTGAGGGCGGAAATTTTCGCTCGCAGGAAAGCCGGCGCCCCTTCGGCGGCGTGCTGACCGATGCCTACAACATCGACAACAGCGAAAAAACATCCACGCTGCACAGCTACTTTCAATACATCCGCAAACGCATCGGCTATGATTACCCCTGGGCCAAAGGTCCTTTCTGGCTGATTGTCTTCGGCGTCTTTTATCCTGCCCGCTGGACTGTCCGCATGCTGCTGGGCAAACGCAAAAAATTCAGCGTAAAGCAGGCGCTTTCCTCCGCCCGAAAGCGGGAAACACTGCTGCGGCAGCTCAACCTGTACAAATAAGGCACTCGAAAAACAAAAGCCTCGCTGTGCACTTATCGCAGCGAGGCTTCGCCGTCAATCTGAAACGCTGTGACCCAACGGAATCACAGCGTTCCTTTGTTTGCGGATGCTTTATACGATACTGCTCCCGACAAGACTTTCCAGAAAGGCTTTCGCCTCGCTCGCTCCGCCGCAGGAATGAAAGCTCTCGGATATACGCACGGCATTTTCCTTATATGCCGCATCATTCAGCGCGGTTTCCAGCGCGTGAAGAACATCCTCTTCCGATA
>CAVFPH010000048.1:0-16490 GCA_963624325.1 bacterium | reverse complement strand
GATATACGCTGTATACGCCGCTGGTATGGAAGACAGAGAAAGAGCTGCCATCAATCAAGGACTGACGCATGTTGGTGGAAGCGTTTGTGCCGTAGTACCACTTGACCAGGCCTTCGTCTACCCAGCCCTTGATCATTTTGATGATTTCCACAGCCTTGTCGGAGCCGAGACCGCTGATGGTCATTTCTTCGTCTTCAAAAGCAACAACACCATTGGCCCAGAAGATCGGGGCGAAGTAAGATGTGCTCCAACCGGCAAGTGCGCAGCCGTAACGAACGGTATTGCCGTTTTCATCCTTGATGGTTGCCTTGCGCAGGAAAGCGTCAAACTCGTCCCAAGTCTTGGGCATCTCAATGCCTTCATTGGTGGCGAAGGTCTTGTTATAGTAGAATGTGGGGCAGACAGAGTGGAAGGCGGGGACGCCGTACTGCTGTCCATTGTAGCTGAAAGCACTATACATACCTTCGGCATAGACGCTCATATCGTCGCCGCTGGCTTCGATAAAGCGGTCAATGGGCTCGATAACACCGTTTTCGGCAAAAGTAGCAACGCTGGTCAGCTGGGTCTGCTGCACGGCGGGAACGGCGTTGGCAGCATGGGCAGCCAGCAGCTTCTGGTTAGAGGTGCCGTAAGAACCGGCGTAAACAGGATTCACTTTAATTCCGGGGTTCGCGGCTTCAAACTCAGCGATAAAGGGAATAATCTCATCCGTCAGCTGCTGTTCGAAGCTGTACCAGAATTCGATCGTAACGGGTTCCTCGGCGATTGCGCTGGGAACAACAAGTGCAGCAAGAAGCGTCAGCACTGCGAGCAGGGAAAAGAGTTTCTTCATGGGTAAATCCTCCTCAATATTTATTCCGCCATCTCAGGCGGTAAGGATCGAGAGTGTAAACGATGACTGATTGTGCATCAATGAGAAGTCATAAATTAGGTAAAACAAACGCTGCTTTCAAACAACGACGATGTATAAATTGACCAATTTCCATCCGCTTTTGATTATATCAGAATGCTTGAAAGTGTCAAGCGAAAATTTGTTGTTGGAATACAAAATGATGATATCATCATTAAAATATTCAGTTTTAATCAAACACGAACAAAACTGAACATCATAAGCGTATCCGTTGCACCAATTAATGCTATCAGTAAATTTTGCAATCCGATAGGGATCGCAAGCGTAAGAAGGCCTTTATAAAATTTTCTCTTCTCATCCGGCTGCATTTGATTTGTCTTATGAACACTTATGACAACACCGCACAATGTCGTCTGCGGCGCTTTGCGGATCTTTTTCGCCGACTCCGCGTCATCAAGCCTTGCCATACACAAAGTATGGCTGCGGCTCTCTTCCTTGATTCGGAAAAAATCTCTCGCAAATCATCCTTGCAAAATTGTGCGGTATTACCTTAATTTTTAATGGGGTTCATGCTGATAAAATCCGCGGATTTTCTGTGGCTGCTTGTTAAAACAGCCCCGTAATCTTCCCGTTTTCGTCTACGTCAATGCGCTCGGCGGCGGGGGATTTGGGCAGCCCGGGCATGGTCAGGATATCCCCGGTCAGCACCACGATAAAGCCGGCGCCGGCCGAGATTTTTACGTTTTTGACCGTGACGGTAAAGCCCTCGGGCGCGCCCGGCAGGGACGGATTGTCCGAAAAGCTGTACTGCGTCTTTGCGATGCACACGGGCAGGGCGGAAAAGCCGAGCTTTTCCAGCGTCTGGATCTGCTTTTTTGCCGCGGGGAGGACGTTTATGCCCTTTCCGCCGTAAACTTTTTGCACAACGGCTTCGATTTTTTCCTCAATGGAGGCATTCAGATCGTAGGAGAAGGTAAAATCGCCCTTTTCCTCTTCGCACAGGCGCACCACCTCGCGCGCAAGGGCCTCGCCGCCCTTTCCACCCTCGGCCCACACGGTGGAAAGCACGGTGTTTACGCCCAGACTGCGGCATTTTTCAATGATAAAGTCGATTTCGGCATCGGTATCGGTGGGGAAACGGTTGATTGCCACCACGCAGGGCAGCTTGTAGACGTTTTTGATGTTGGAAACATGGCGCAGCAAGTTGGGGATGCCCCGCTCCAGCGCGGCAAGATCCTCCTGCCCAAGATCGCTCTTGGCCAGGCCGCCGTGCATTTTCAGGGCGCGCACCGTGCCGACGATGACCACCGCGGCGGGGGTCAGGTTGGCCATGCGGCACTTGATATCCAGGAATTTTTCGGCGCCCAGGTCCGCGCCGAAACCTGCCTCGGTCACCGCGTAGTCCCCCAGCTTCAGGGCAAGGCGGGTGGCGGTGACGGAGTTGCAGCCGTGGGCGATGTTGGCAAAGGGCCCGCCGTGAACAAGGGCCGGCGTGTGCTCCAGCGTCTGCACAAGGTTTGGCTTGATGGCGTCCTTCAAAAGGGCGGTCATCGCGCCCTGCGCCTTGAGGTCTGCGCAGGTAACGGGCCTGCCGTCGTAGGTATAGCCCACGATGATGCGGGCAAGCCGCGCTTTCAAATCGCCGATGGAGTCCGCCAGGCACAGAACCGCCATGATTTCAGAGGCAACGGTGATGTCAAAGCCGTCCTCGCGGGGCACGCCGTTCACCTCGCCCCCAAGGCCGTCCACGATAAAGCGCAGCTGACGGTCGTTCATGTCCACGCAGCGCTTCCAGGTGATTTTTCTGGGATCAATGCCAAGCACGTTGCCCTGCTTGATGTGGTTGTCCAGCATGGCCGCAAGCAGGTTGTTTGCCGCGCCGATGGCGTGAAAATCGCCCGTGAAATGCAGGTTGATATCCTCCATGGGCACCACCTGCGCGTATCCGCCGCCGGCAGCCCCGCCCTTGATGCCGAAAACGGGCCCCAGGGAAGGCTCACGCAGGGCGACGACAACATTTTTGCCGATTCTCTTCAGTCCGTCGGCCAGGCCGATGGTGGTGGTGGTTTTTCCCTCGCCCGCGGGGGTGGGGGTCATGGCGGTCACCAGGATCAGCTTGCCGTCCTTCCTTTCCTCCTTCATGATGGAAAGGTCGATTTTTGCCTTGTAGTTTCCGTATCTTTCAACGTATTTTTCATCGATGCCGGCGGTTTTTGCCACCTCGGTGATGGTCTGCATTTGGGCAGCCTGAGCAATTTCAATGTCGGTTAAATACTGCATGGTAGCCTCCTTACCTGAAGTAGCGGACAGCCGCTTCAAACATCCTGATATCATAATTCCCCGGGACGTTTTTGTAAAGCCCGCTGCCGATTCTTTCGCTGTGGCCCATCTTGCCGAAAACTCGGCCGTCGGGCGAGGTAATGCCCTCCACCGCGTACATGGAGCCGTTGGGGTTAAAGTGCACATCGCCCGTCGCGCGGCCGTCAAAGTCCACGTACTGGGTGGCGATTTGCCCGTTTGCGGCAAGGCGGCGGATCATTTCCTCATTGGCATAGAACCGGCCCTCGCCGTGGGAGATGGGCACATTGTATATATCGCCCACTTGCGTCAAGGCAAGCCAGGGGGATTTGTTGGATGCAATCCGGGTTCTCACGATCCTGGACTGATGGCGCGCGATGGTGTTGTAGGTAAGCGTCGGGCAGTTTTCGTCGGCATCGATGATCCTGCCGTAGGGGACAAGGCCCAATTTAATCAGCGCCTGGAAGCCGTTGCAGATGCCGCAAATCAGCCCGTCGCGGCGCTCCAGCAGCTCGGTCACCTTTTCCCTGATTTCGGCGCTGCGGAAAAACGCGGTGATAAACTTGCCGCTGCCGTCGGGCTCATCGCCGCCCGAGAAGCCGCCCGGCAGGAAGATCATCTGGCTTTCGGATATCTTTTTGGCCAGTTCCGAAACGGAGGCCTTGATGCCCTCGGAGGACAGGTTGTTGATTACGAATATTTCCGCCTCGCCGCCCGCGCGCGTGACGGCCTTTGCGCTGTCGTACTCGCAGTTGGTGCCCGGGAAAACGGGAATGATGACCTTCGGTTTCGCCGTTTTAACCGTCGGGGATTTCCGCTCGCAGACGGAATGGGAGAAGGTTTCAAACGTGCCCTTTTCATCGGGGATATTGCAGGCGTAAACGCTCTCCAGCTTGCCCTCATAATCGGCAAGGAGGGATTGCAGCGATATGCTCTCGCCGCCGGCTGTGATTTCCCGCTTTGCGCTTACGCGGCCAAGCAGCAGGGCATCCGAAAGATCTTCCGCCGTCTCCACCAGGAAGGCGCCGTAGCGGCAGGAGAACAGGGTTTTCAGGTCATCCGTTTCGTACTTAAAGCCCAGCATGTTGCCCAGGCACATTTTCAAAACGCTCTCGGCAATGCCGCCGAGCGTCAAGGTGCAGCACGCGCGGGCGCTGCCGCTGCGGACAAGATGGGTGACGCGGTCATACACGGCAAGCAGGGAGGCGGTATCGGGCAGGCCGTTTTCGCAGGTCTTCGGCGCGATCAGGTACACCCTGTCCCCCGCCTGCTTGAATTCGGGGGAGATGATATCCTGCACCTTGCCGCACGTTACGGCAAAGGAGACCAGGGTGGGGGGAACATCCAGGTTTTCAAAGGAGCCGCTCATCGAGTCCTTGCCGCCGACGGCGCCGATGCCCAGGTTCTTCTGCGCCTCAAACGCGCCCAGCAGGGCGGCAAGGGGCTTGCCCCAGCGCGTTTCATCCCGGCCGAGGCGCTCAAAGTATTCCTGGAAGGTCAGGTACACATCCTTAAATTCCGCGCCTGAGGCAATCAGCTTGGAAACCGATTCCACCACCGCCAGGTAGGCACCGTGGTAGGGGCTTTGGGAGGTGATAAAGGGATTGTAGCCCCATGCCATCAGCGAGCAGGTGTCGGTATCCTTGTTTTCCACCGAAATTTTCTGCACCATGGCCTGGATGGGGGTAAGCTGATATTTTCCGCCGAAGGGCATCAAAACCGTGCCGGCCCCGATGGTGGAATCAAAGCGCTCCGAAAGCCCGCGCTTGGAGCAGATGTTCAGGTCGGAGGCCAGCTTTTCCATATTTTGGGCAAAGGTGCCCGAAAATTCCCGTTCTTTCAGGGCAGGGGCGGCCACATGCGCGCGGATGTGCTTTTCCGCGCCGTTGGAGTTTAAAAATTCACGGCTGATATCGCATATCTTTTTGCCGTTCCAGGTCATGGTCAGGCGCGGCTCCGCCTTTACCTTGGCCACGGGGACGGCCTGCAGGTTTTCGCTCTGCGCAATCTGCAGGAAGCGGGCGGCATCCCGGCTGTCCACCACCACGGCCATTCTTTCCTGCGATTCGCTGATGGCCAGCTCCGTGCCGTCCAGCCCCTCATACTTTTTGGGCACGGCGTTCAAATCGATATCCAGGCCGTCGGCCAGCTCGCCGATGGCCACCGATACGCCGCCCGCGCCGAAATCGTTGCAGCGCTTGATCATCCGGCATGCCTCCCTGCTGCGGAAAAGGCGCTGAAGCTTGCGCTCCTCGGGGGCATTGCCCTTCTGCACCTCGGCACCGCAGGTGGCAAGGGAAGCGACGGTGTGGGATTTGGAAGAGCCCGTGGCCCCGCCGCAGCCGTCCCGCCCGGTGCTTCCGCCAAGCAGTATGACGATGTCCCCCGCGCAGGGGCGCTCGCGCCGCACGTTGCACGCGGGCGTCGCGGCAATGACCGCGCCGATTTCCAGGTGCTTTGCGGCATAGCCCGGGTGGTAGATTTCATCCACAATCCCCGTCGCAAGGCCGATCTGGTTGCCGTAGGAGGAATAGCCCGCGGCGGCGGTCGTTACGATTTTCCGCTGGGGCAGCTTGCCGCGAAGGGTGTCCTTCACGGGCGTCAGCGGGTCTGCCGCGCCCGTCACGCGCATGGCGCCGTATACGTAGGCACGGCCCGAGAGCGGATCGCGGATGGCCCCGCCGATGCAGGTGGCCGCCCCGCCGAAGGGCTCAATCTCGGTGGGATGGTTGTGCGTTTCGTTTTTGAACAGAAGCAGCCAGTCCTCATCCTTCCCGTCAAGCGTTACCTTGATTTTGACGGTGCAGGCGTTGATCTCCTCCGATTCGTCCAGCTTATCCAGCTTTCCCTCTTTTTTCAGGTACTTGACCGCCAGGGTGGCAACATCCATCAGGCATACGGGCTTTGTCCGGCCAAGTGAACGCCTGGTTTCCATGTAATCGTCAAAGGCGGCCTTCAGCAGGGGATCTTCAAACTCTGCGCCGTCAATGATGGTGCCGAAGGTGGTATGGCGGCAGTGATCGGACCAATAGGTGTCAATCATGCGGATCTCGGTGATGGTGGGGTCACGCTTTTCTGAGGCAAAATAGTCGCGGCAGAAAAGGATATCGTCAATATCCATGGCAAGGCCGTATTCCCGGATAAAGCTTTCAAGCGCATCGCGGGACAGGGCGGTAAAGCCGTGCAGGGTTTTTACCTCGGTTGGAATTTCGTATTCCGTCTTCAGGGTTTCGGGCTTTTCAAGGCTTGCCTCCCTGGTTTCCACGGGGTTCATCACGTATTTTTTGATATCGGCAATATCCTTTTCGGACAGATCGCCGTAAAGCACGTAAATTTTCGCCGTCTTTACCGTCGGACGCTCGCCCTGCGAAATCAGCTGAATGCACTGGGCGGCGCTGTCCGCCCGCTGGTCAAACTGTCCGGGCAGGTACTCCACGGCAAAAACCTTTCCGTCCCCGAAATCCACGCAGGCGGAAGCGTCATCCACCTGCGGCTCGGAGAAAACGGTCTTGGTTGCGTACTCAAACAGCGATTCCGATATGTTTTCGGCATCGTAGCGGTTGATCACCCGAACATCCGTCAAATTTTGGATGCCCAGCAGGTTTTTCGCATCTGCAAGCAGGGCGGCAGCTTCGGCGCGCAGCCCTTTTTTCTTTTCGACAAATACTCTGCAAACCATTATTTTACCGGCGCCTCCATCGCTTTTTTGCCGATATCGCGGCGGAAATAGGCGTTTTCAAAGGAAATGCGGCGGACAATGCCGTAGGCGCTTTCGATGGCGCGGGGCAGGGTATCCTCGGCCGCAACCGCCCCAAGCACCCGTCCGCCGTCGGTAAAGAGCTTGCCGTCCTGCGCCCTTGCCCCGGCGATAAAGACACTGCCCGGCACATCCTCGGGGAGGGTGATTTCATAGCCCTTTTTATAGGAAACGGGGTAGCCCTCCGATGCCATCACCACGCAGCAGGCAAACTGATCTTTGAATTTGACCGGCGTCTTATCAAGCTCTCCCGCCGTCACAGCCTGCATGATTGACAGCAGATCACCCTCCAGCAGGGGCAGCACCACCTGCGTTTCGGGGTCGCCGAAGCGGCAGTTGTATTCAATCACCTTGGGGCCTTTTTCGGTCAGCATCAGCCCAAAGTACAGGCAGCCTTTGAAGGTTCTCCCCTCACTGTTCATGGCGGCAACCGTCGGCAGGAAGATTTTTTCCATGCACTCCGCCGCGACTGCCTCGGTGTAATAGGGGTTGGGAGCGATGGTTCCCATGCCGCCGGTGTTGAGCCCTGTGTCGCCCTCCCCCGCCCGCTTGTGATCCATGGAGGATACCATGGGGACAATCGTTTTGCCGTCGGTAAAGGAAAGCACCGATACCTCGGGGCCCGTCAAATACTCCTCAATGACAATGCTGTCCCCGCTTTTGCCGAACTTTTTGTCCTCCATGATCGTTCTGACCGCGTCCTGCGCATCCTGCCGCGTTTCGGCAATGATCACGCCCTTGCCAAGCGCCAGACCGTCCGCCTTGATCACGGTGGGCAGGGGCGCGGTTTTGACATATTCCAGCGCGTCCGATGCGTTTGTGAACACCGCGTAATCCGCCGTTGGGATATGGTACTTTTTCATCAGGTTTTTCGCAAAGACCTTGCTGCCCTCGATGATCGCGGCGTTCTTGCGCGGCCCGAAGCAGGGAATGCCTTTTTCCTCCAGCAGATCCACGCAGCCCAGCACCAGCGGATCATCGGGGGTGACGATGGCATAATCGATTTTGTTCTCGGCCGCAAACGCCGCAATGCCTTCGATATCGGCGGCTTTGATATCCACGCAGACTGCGTCACGCGCGATTCCGCCGTTCCCGGGAAGGGCAAAGATTTCCGAAACCGCCTTGTTTTCCTTGATCTTTTTGATGACGGCGTGTTCTCTGCCGCCGCCGCCGACAACCAAAACCTTCATGCCGCACCCCTTCATGTCTTAATGATGGAAAAGCCGCGTTCCCGTGAAGGCCATGGCAATGCCGAGCCTGTCGCAGCAGGAAATGACATCCTCATCCCGAATGGATCCGCCCGGCTCGGCAATATAGCGTACGCCGCTCATGCGCGCGCGGCGGATGTTGTCATCAAAGGGGAAGAAGGCATCAGAGCCCAGGGAAACGCCGTCAATCGTGCGCAGGTAAGCCTTCATTTCCTCCGGGGTGAAGGGCTCGGGACGGCAGGCAAAGTACCTTTGCCAGTTGCCCTCGGCGCACACATCATCCTCGTTTTTGTTGATGTAGCCGTCAATCGCGTTGTCGCGCTCGGGACGGGAAAGACCGGGCTTGAAGGGGAGGGAGAGCACCTTGTCGCTTTGGCGCAGGAACCAGGTATCGGCCTTGGTGCCCGCAAGGCGGGTGCAGTGAATGCGGGACTGCTGGCCCGCGCCCACGCCGATGGCCTGCCCGTCATAGGCGTAGCAGACGGAGTTTGACTGGGTGTATTTCAGGGTAATCAGGGAGATAATCAGATCCCGCTGCGCGTTTTCGGGGATGTCCTTATTTTGGGTAACGATGTTTTGAAGCAGGTCCTTGCCGATGGCAATATCGTTTCTGCCCTGCTCAAAGGTAATGCCGAAAACCTGCTTGTGCTCCCGCTTTTCGGGCTCGTAGGCAGGGTCCATCTGCACGATGTTGTAATTGCCCTTGCGCTTCTGCTTTAAAATTTCCAGGGCTTTTTCGCTGTATCCCGGGGCGATGACGCCGTCGGATACCTCCCGCGCAATCAGGCGCGCGGTGGTCTCATCGCAGACATCGGACAGGGAAATCCAGTCACCATAGGAGCACATTCTGTCCGTGCCGCGCGCCCTTGCAAAGGCGCATGCCAGGGGGGAATCATCCAGCCCCGGCACGTCATCGGCAAAGCAGGCCTTCTTGATTTTTTCGGGCAGGGGAATCCCCACGGCTGCCGAGGTCGGGCTTACGTGCTTAAAGGAGGCTGCGGCGCAAAGCCCCGTCGCGGCTTTCAGCTCCCGTACAAGCTGCCAGCCGTTGAAGGCATCGAGAAAGTTGATATATCCGGGCCTGCCGTTCAAAATGGCGATGGGCAGATCCTTCCCGTTTTCCATATAGATGCGCGCGGGCTTCTGGTTGGGGTTGCATCCGTACTTAAGCTCAAATTCTTTCATGGTCATCCTCCTTTATCATATATGCAGTTCGGAAACGGTATCCGCGCGGTAATAGCGGTCAATCAGGGGCTTTGCCACGGTGTCTGCAAATTCATCCACCTGTGAGGCGCTTCTGCCGGTGTACTTTTTGGGATCCAGCTGAGAGCGGATCTCCTCCTCCGAAAGGGGGATGCGCTCATCCTGCGCCATTCTTTCAATCAGGTCGTTCGCCCCGCCCTCCAGCTTTACCTTTGCGGCGGCGGCGTGGGAATGCACGCGGATGATTTCGTGCAGCGTCTGCCTGTCCCCGCCCCGCTTGACCGATTCCATCATCACGTTCTCGGTGGCCATAAAGGGCAGCTTTTCCATCACGCGGCGCGTGATCACCCGGTCGTATACCACCAGCCCCGAGGTCACGTTCATATAGATATTCAGGATCGCGTCCACCGCCAGGAAGGCCTCGGACACGGCCAGACGCTTGTTTGCGCTGTCATCCAGGGTGCGCTCAAAGCACTGCAGGGAGGCGGTCATCGCGGGGTTGATGTAATCGGCAATGACAAAGCGTGCAAGGGCGCATATCCTTTCGCAGCGCATCGGGTTGCGCTTGTAGGGCATGGCGGAGGAGCCGATCTGCGTTTTTTCAAAGGGCTCTTCCATTTCCTCAAAGGCCTGCAGCAGGCGCATATCGCCGGCAAACTTGCAGGCGCTTTGGGCAAAGCCCGACAGCACGGCAAGGAAATACGCATCGGTCTTTCGGGAATAGGTCTGCCCCGATACCGGCACGCAGCCGTCAAAGCCCATATCGGCGGCAATGAGGGCCTCCAGCTGTTTCACCTTGCCCTCGTCCCCGCCGAAAAGCTCCATAAAGCTGGCCTGGGTGCCGGTTGTGCCCTTGGAACCCAGCAGTTTTAACTTTTCCAGCTGAAACGCCAGGTTTTCAATATCGATTGCCAGCTCGTTTGCCCACAGCGCGGCCCGCTTGCCCACGGTGGTCAGCTGCGCCGGCTGCAGGTGCGTATAGGCAAGGCAGGGCATATCGCGGTATTTTCGGGCAAAATCGGTCAGGTTCTTCAGCACGGACGCGGCCTTTTTGAGGATAATCCCGGAGGCTTCCCGCAGGATGATCACATCGGTATTGTCGCCCACGTAGCAGCTGGTTGCCCCCAGGTGAATGATGGGCTCGGCCTTGGGGCACTGCTTTCCGTAGGCATAAACGTGGCTCATCACATCGTGGCGGACTTCCCGCTCCCGGGCCTCGGCCACCTCGTAATTGATATCGTCCCTGTGCGCTTCCATCTGGGCAATCTGCTCATCGGTAATATTGAGCCCCAGCGCCTTTTCCGCCTTTGCCAGGGAGATCCACAGCCTGCGCCAGGTGCGGAACTTGAAATTTTCCGAAAAAACGTACTGCATTTCCTCGGAGGCATAGCGCGAGGATAGGGGCGAAGCGTATCGGTCCTTGTCTGACTGCATGTTTATCTCCTCAGCGGTTTTTGTTGATCAGCCTTGTTTCTTCCGTTCCGCTTGCAATGTCGGTATAGGATACGTAAAGGGAAATCTTGTTGTCGTCATCCAGATTTTCCCACAGCTCGTTTGCAAAGGCATCGATGTCGGAGGGGATGGCCACCCGCTCCGGTTCACCCTCAAAGGAGGGCAGGGGGCTGCCGTCGCAGACGTAGGTGTGGATAAAGTGGCCGATTCCGGGCAGGGCGGGATAGGAGAAGGTATAGCGGCTGCAGGCCGAGCCTTTTTCGTCGGCGCTTTTGAGGATGCTCATTTCATAGGAAAATCCGCCGTTTTCAATTGTCAGCAAGCCGCTGATCCTGGGCGTAAAGTTCGGGGCGTCGGGCTCAAAGGCACGGGTGGACAGGGCCTGCGCAAAACTTTCGCCGCGGGACAGCCCCTCGTATACCGTGTCGGTCTGATCCCCGTTTGTCACAATGATGCGGTTTTGGTATTTCCTCACCGCGGCGTATATGATCAGGCTCGGGTCTTCCACCTTTGTCTCGTCAAAGGGCTTGGTATAGAGCGCGCCGTCCTTTTCCTCAAAAACGCGGTTGCGGCTGTTGGCGCTTCTGCCCATGATAAAATAGGCAAAGCAGGCCTTTTTCGCATCACTGCTCTCCCCGATCACAATTCCCCGGCCCACGTAGGCATTCCCACGGATTCGCTCCGCGATGCTTTTGACTGCATATCCGTTCATTGATCTTCTCCTTTTACGATGGCGGCGGAAACCTTTTCCGTCGATTCGGGCAGGATTTTCCACTCGGCAAGGCGCATAACGCGCTTTTGAAGCGTTTCAGGCGTATCGCCCTCCAGCACCCGCACGGCCTTCTGCATGATGATTTTCCCGCCGTCGGGAATTTCGTTTACAAAGTGCACCGTTGCCCCCGTCACCTTTACGCCTTTTTCCAGCGCCGCCTTATGCACGCGAAGGCCGTAATAGCCCGCGCCGCAGAAGGAGGGGATGAGGGAGGGATGGACATTGATCATCCGGTTTTCAAAGTGACGGACAAAATCGGCGCTGAGGATCTTCATAAAGCCGGCAAGCACCACCAGGTCTATGCCCTCAAGGGTGCGAAGCAGCGCGCTTTCAAAGGCCGTGTCATCCCCGTAATCGGCCCGGCATACAACCGCCGAGCGGATGCCGGCATTTTCGGCGCGCGTCAGGGCGTAGGCCGTGGGGCTGCTTGACACGACCAGCACAATTTCCCCGCTTTTGATGATGCCCTTTTTCTGCGCGTCAATCAGCGCCTGCAGGTTTGTTCCCCCGCCCGAAACCAGGACGGCGATCTTGGCTTTTTTCATATCCGTCCTCACTCAAGCGTGATTTTTTCGCCGCTTTCGATGATCTGCCCGATTGCGTACGCATCCTCGCCGTATTCATGCAGGATCGAAAGGGCGGTGTCCGCCTGCGATTCGGGAACGATGATGCTCATGCCAACGCCCATATTGAAGGTGTTGAACATGTCCCTTTCGGAAATATGCCCCGTCTCCCGGATCAGATCAAAGATGGGCAGCACCCGCACGCAAGAGCGCTTCATCAGGGCGCCCAGGCCATTGGGAATGCTTCTTGGAATGTTTTCGTAAAAGCCGCCGCCCGTGATGTGGGAAATGCCCCGCACGCTGACCTTTTCAAGCAGGGCAAGCACGGGCTTTACGTAAATCTTTGTGGGGGTCAGAAGCACCTCGCCCAGGCTCTTTCCGCCCAGCGCGGCAACGGGAGATTTGATATCGGCATGCTCCACGTCAAACACCTTGCGCACCAGCGAAAAGCCGTTGGAATGCACGCCGCTGGAGGGCAGGGCGATGATAACGTCTCCCGCCTTCATCTTTCGGTTGTCGATGATTTTGTCCCTGTCCGCAATGCCCGTCGAATATCCCGCAAGGTCATATTCGTCCTCGGGATAAAAGCCCGGCATTTCGGCGGTTTCCCCGCCGATCAGGGCAGCCCCGGCCTGCACGCAGCCTTCGGCAACGCCCTTGACGATATCGGCAATCCGCTCGGGAATGTTCTTTCCGCAGGCAATGTAGTCCAGAAAGAAAAGGGGCTTTGCGCCGCAGCAGATGATATCGTTTACGCACATCGCCACGCAGTCAATGCCCACGGTATCGTGCTTGTCCATCAGGAAGGCCAGCTTCAGCTTTGTCCCAACGCCGTCCGTTCCGGAAACCAGCACGGGATGGCTGATGCCCGTCAGGTCCAATTCAAACAGGCCGCCAAAGCCGCCGATACCGCCCGTTACGCCCTTCGTAACGGTCCGTGCGATATGCTCTTTCATCAGTTCCACTGCCTTGTAGCCGGCGGTAATGTCCACGCCCGCGGCAGCGTAGCTGTCCGATTTTGATACTTCTTTCATCCCGAAATCCTTTCTATTCCTTGCCGTTCCAGCAATAGGTGCACAGCCTGCAGGGTTCAATGCCGATGGAGGCGCACAGCCCTTCCAGCGTCTGGAATTCCAGTGACGCAAAATGCAGCTTGTCGCAGATGGCCTTGCGCATCGCCTTGCCCCGCTCGGTGGAGGGATCGCTGTATTCGTCCAGGTGCTCAAAGCCCTCCTCGCCCTCAAGCTCGGCAATGGTCGCGCGGGTGATTAGCTCCATATCCCCCGTTGCCCGTGAAAAGTTCAGGTATTTGCAGCCGTACATGATGGGGGGACAGGCCGAGCGCATATGCACCGAGGACGCCCCGTTTTCGTAGAGAAATTCGACTGTTTCCCGCAGCTGCGTGCCCCGGACAATCGAATCGTCCACAAACAGCAGGTTTTTGTCCTGAATCAGTTCATGCACGGGAATCTGCTTCATCTTGGCCACTTTGTTGCGGTCGGTCTGGTTTGCGGGCATAAAGCTGCGCGGCCAGGTGGGCGTATACTTGATAAACGGGCGGGCAAAGGGAACGCCGCTCTTGTTGGCGTATCCGATTGCGTGCGGCGTGCCTGAATCGGGTACGCCCCCCACATAGTCAATTTCGGGCAGCGTCCCGCGCTCCTGCTCGTTCTGCGCCAGCGTCTCGCCGTTTTTGTAGCGCATGGTTTCCACGTTTACCCCCTCGTAGGAGGAAGTGGGGTAGCCGTAATACGTCCACAGGAAGGAGCAGATGCGCATTTCCCGGCCGGGAGGTGCCAGCACGGATACGCCCTCGGCGGTGATTTCGGCAATCTCCCCCGGGCCCAGCTCGCGCAGATCGGAATATCCCAGCTTTTTGTAGGCGAAGGATTCAAAGGATACGCAGTATCCTTCCTCGCTTCTGCCGATTGCGATGGGCAGCCGCCCCATTTTGTCCCTGGCCGCAATCAGGCTGCCGTACTCGGTCAAAATCAGGATGGAGGCTGTCCCTTCAATGGCATCCTGCGCGTATTTGATCCCCTCGGCAAAATCGTTTTTTCGGTTGATCAGGGCGGCGGCCAGCTCGGTCGTGTTGATTTTTCCGCCCGTCATCGCGCCCAGACACCCGCCCGGGACGGCAAGGCACTCCTTGATCAGCGCCTCGGCATTGCGGATCACCCCGATTGTGCAGATGGCGTAGGTGCCGAAATTGGCGCGGATCAAAAGCGGCTGCGGGTCGGTATCGTTAATGCAGCCGATGGCGGCGCAGCCCTTCATTTCTTCGAAAATCCCCTCAAACTTTGTGCGGAAGGGGGCGTTTTCAATGTTGTGGATGCTTCTTTGCAGCCCGACACGGCGGTCATAGGCCGCCATGCCGCCGCTGCGTGTGCCCAGATGAGAGTGGTAGTCGGTTCCGAAAAAGACATCGGCAATGGCGTCGGTTTTTTTGACAGCTCCGAAAAATCCTCCCATGGCAGGCTCCTTAACCCAGGATGCGCTTCATCATTTCGGTGTAAGCGTCCTCTACGTTGCCCAGATCCCGGCGGAAACGGTCCTTGTCCAGCTTTTCGTGGGTCGTGCTGTCCCAGAAACGGCAGGTATCGGGGGAAATCTCATCGGCAAGCACGATGGTGCCGTCGGAAAGACGCCCGAACTCCAGCTTAAAATCAATCAGGTCCACATTGACCTTTTTGAAGAAATCCTTCATCACATCGTTTACCTTGAAGGCCAGGCGCTTGATTTCCTCAATTTCCGCCTCGGTCGCAAGGCCCAGCGCCAGGGCATGGTAGCTGTTGATCAGCGGATCGCCCAGCGCGTCGTTTTTGTAGGAGAACTCAATGGTCGGCTTTTTGAAAACAATCCCTTCCTCCACGCCGTAGCGCTTTGCAAAGGAGCCTGCCGAAACGTTGCGGATGATCACCTCAAGCGGAACAATCGAAACCTTTTTGACCAGGGTTTCCCGATCCGAAAGCTCCTTGATAAAATGCGTGGGAACGCCTTCTTTTTCAAGCAGCTGCATCATGAAATTGGTCACTCGGTTGTTGATTGCGCCCTTGCCCGCGATGGTGCCCTTTTTAAGGCCGTTGAACGCGGTCGCATCGTCCTTGTAGTCAACCAGCAGCACCTGCGGATCGTCGGTCGCGTAAACCTTCTTCGCCTTGCCTTCGTAGAGCTGTTCCTTCTTTTCCATGTCCGTTTCTCCTTTTCGTCAGTTGTTTGCAAGCAGAGATTCGATATTTTGATCCTTTTCAAGGGTAGCGCGGGCATCCTTTTCACGCTTGTCGGCAAGCTTCTGCGCCAGGGACGCATCCTCAACGGCCAGAATTTGCACCGAAAGCAAAGCGGCATTGACCCCGCCGTTTATCGCAACCGTTGCAACCGGAATGCCGGATGGCATCTGTACGGTGGATAAAAGGGCGTCAATGCCGTCGAGATATGCGCAGCTGCAGGGGATGCCGATGACGGGCAGCGTGGTGTTTGCCGCCATCGCCCCGGCCAGGTGGGCCGCCATACCGGCAGCCGCAATGATCACACCAAAGCCCCGTTCCCTTGCCGAAACGGCAAAGTTTCGGGCTTCTTCGGGCGTTCGGTGTGCAGACAGAACATGCACCTCAAAGGGTACATCGAAGCTTTTCAAGGTATCGGCAGCTTTCTTGACGATGGGAAGATCGCTTGTGCTCCCCATGACGATTCCGACTTTTTTCATTCCATCCTCCTGAAAAAACAGAAACGGGCACGCTTATTATTTCATTTGAAAAAATAAGTGTGCCCAGACGGTCGGCGTTGCGGATTGCTCCGAAATCCGTTCTCTGTTCCCTTGCGGTGCTCCGCATTTCCGTCAGTTGCAGAGAACTTCTATTCAGTTACGGCTTCAGTATATCAAAACGCCCCTCGGCTTGTCAAGGAAAACAGACGCCGAATTACGGCAAAATACGTACTTTTTTTCGACTTATCGGAAAAATGTTGTTTTTTTCCTGCTTTTCCTGTTCGATTGTGCGATACAAAATGCATTTTTCGCGAAAATTCCGAACGATCCGACGGTGCACGCGGCGCGTCGGGCATGCGGCTTTTGCGCGCTGATAGACTACCTGCCGGGCGATAAGAAAAAGACGAACCTGCAGTACTGTCTGCACTGTTTAAGCGTGCATATTGGGTATAAAAATGTACCCAATGATCCCCCCAATATCCCCATCAATCCGTTCGCCCTATACACACAAATCGGGATTCACAAATTTGCTTTAAAAAAGTTGTTGACAATCCCATTCAAATCGTGTATTATATAGAGCGTCGCCGAACGCTGTGCATAAGCTCAATCGGGGTGTAGCGCAGTCCGGTAGCGCACGTGCTTTGGGAGCATGGGGCCGGGGGTTCGAATCCCTTCACCCCG